>VBCP01000562.1 GCA_005888925.1 Betaproteobacteria bacterium
CGCCCTGGGCGCTGATCCTCACCTACCCCACCTTCCTGATCCCGTTCTGCACCTGGCTGATGATGGGCTACTTCAAGACCATCCCCAAGGAGCTGGAGGAATGCGCGCGCATCGACGGCGCCGCGCGCTGGCAGGCGATGGTCTACATCATCCTGCCGATCGCCGTGCCCGGCATCCTGTCGGCGGGCATCTTCGCCTTCACGCTCTCCTGGAACGAGTTCATCTACGCGCTGGTGTTCCTCTCCTCGCCCGAGCAGAAGACCGTGCCGGTGGGCGTGGTGTCCGAGCTGATCCGCGGCGACGTCTTCTTCTGGGGACCGCTGATGGCCGGCGCGCTGATCGGCTCGATCCCGGTGGCGATCGTCTATTCGTTCTTCGTCGAGCACTACGTCGCCGGCATGACCGGCAGCGTCAAAGGCTAGATGGCGCACGTTCTGCTCAAGGATCTGAACAAGAGCTTCGACGGCACGCACGCCGTGAAGAACGTGAATCTCGAGATCCACGACCACGAGTTCGTCGTGCTGGTCGGGCCGTCGGGCTGCGGCAAGACCACGACGCTGCGCATGGTGGCGGGCCTGGAGGACATCACCTCGGGCGAGATCAGCATCGACGGCAAGGTGGTGAACGATCTCGCGCCGATGGACCGCGACATCGCGATGGTGTTCCAGAACTACGCGCTCTATCCGCACATGAGCGTGTACGACAACATGGCCTTCGGCCTGCGCATGCGCAAGTTCGAAAGACCGGAGATCGACCGGCGCGTGCGGCACGCCGCCGACGTGCTCGGCATCCAGCCGCTGCTCGAGCGCCGGCCGCGGCAGCTCTCGGGCGGACAGCGCCAGCGCGTGGCGCTCGGGCGCGCGATCGTGCGCAATCCACGGGTTTTTTTATTTGATGAACCCCTGTCCAACCTCGACGCCGCGCTGCGCGTGCAGATGAGAGTGGAACTCAAGCGCCTGCACGATCGCCTCGAGACCACCGCGATCTACGTGACGCACGACCAGGTCGAGGCGATGACGCTCGGCGACCGGGTGGTGGTGATGAAGGACGGCCTGGTGCAGCAGGTGGGCGCGCCGCTCGCGCTCTACGAGCGGCCGGCGAACCGCTTCGTCGCCGGCTTCATCGGCTCGCCGGCGATGAACTTCATCCCGATCACCCTCGAATGGACCGAGCAGGCGCTCTGGGCCCACGCGCCCGGACTGCGGGTGCGCGTATCGCCCGCGAGGACCGAGGCGCTGCGACAGTACGAGGGCAAACGCGTGCTTCTCGGCCTGCGCCCGGAAGCGCTGCGCCCCGCGGGCGGTGGCGATGCCGCCGGCTACGCCTTCGATGCCACGGTGGAAGTCGTCGAGCCGCTCGGCTCGGAGATCCTGCTCGACGTGCGCGTCGGCGAAAGCCCGATGGTGGCGCGCGTCGATCCCAGCCTGCGCGTGGCCGCGCATGATCGCGTGCGGCTCGCCTTCGACCCGGCGCGCGCGCACTTCTTCGACGCCACGACCGAAGCCGCGATTTGATTGGGGCCTGACCCCGATTTCCGGATTGCCGACGCGCACCTGCATCTCTGGGATGCGCAGGCGCACGACTACCCGTGGTTGCGCGATCGGCCGGTCGAGTTCCGCTACGGCGACTACGGCGCGCTGCCGCGGCGCTATCTCGTCGAAGACTATTGGCGCGACGCCGGCGAGTGGAAAGTAGTGCGCGGCGTGCACGTCGAGGCCGAATGGGATCCGCACGATCCGGCCGGCGAGATGAATTTCATCGCCGAGCTGCGCCGGCAGCACGGTTTTCCGACGGTCGCCGTCGCGCAGGCCTGGCTTGACCGTGACGATTGCGCCGCGGTGCTCGAAGCGCAGGCGGGCCATCCTTTCGTGCGCGGCGTGCGCCACAAGCCGCGTGCGGGGATGATGGAGCCAACTCGATGAAGCGGCGCGGCTGGCGCGCGATTTTCCCGACACCACGATCGTGCTGAATCACGCCGGGCTTCCCGCCACTGCAGACCTCTCCGGCTGGCGTCGAGCCATGGGCGCGCTGGCCGCGTGTCCCAACGCGATGGTGAAGATTTGCGGCCTCGGCAACCTGGACGCGGCGGCGAAGCGCGAGGCCCTGCTCGCGGTGATCGAGCTCTTCGGCGCGCGGCGCACGATGTTCGCGAGCAATTATCCGGTCGACAGTTTGCGCGACAGCTTCGAGCGCATCTATGCCGGCTTCGACGAGGCGACGCGCGGCTTCTCGCCCGCCGAGCGCCGCGACCTCTTCCACGACAACGCGGTGCGCATCTACCGCA
>VBCP01000563.1 GCA_005888925.1 Betaproteobacteria bacterium
CTCGGCCCCGAGACCAACGTCTCCTACGGCGACAAGGTGATCGGCACCAACCACACGCTGCCCACGCTCGGCGCCGCGCGCTATACCGGCGGCCTGTGGGTCGGCAAGTTCCTGAAGACCTGCACCTACCAGGAGATCACGCCCGAGGCGGCGGTGAAGGTCGGCGAATACTGCTCGCGCCTGTGCGCCATCGAGCGCTTCTGGTGCCACAAGGAGCAGGCCGACCTGCGCCTGCGCCGCTACGGCGGCCAGAACGTCGGCCTGGGTGCGAAGAAGGAAACGACGTCCGCAAAATAATTTGGGGTCAGGGCAACAATTCCGTGTTAAGTGGACAAGATGAACGCAATGCGCAATCCGCCGCACCCCGGTGAAGTACTGCGCGACACGGTGCTCGCTGAGCTGAGCGTGAGCGAGTTCGCCCGCCAGCTCCGCGTGTCCAGGATGACGTTGTCGCGGATAGTGAACGGGCGTGCAACCGTGAATGCCGAGATGGCGATCCGGCTTGCCGCCGCGCTCGGCGGATCGGCCCGATCGTGGCTAGGGATGCAGGACACCTACGATCTCTGGCACGCGAGGCGAAAACGCCGTCCCCACATTACTCGCCTTAAGTTCCCCGCCTAACGCACGCTACTGGCACGAAGCGCTCGGTGGGCGGAAAATAGCTCCATGAGCGCCGCGCTCTCAACGGAAATCGAATCGCGCCTTGGAGAAGTCGCGGCGATTTGCGCTCGCCTCGGCGTTCGCCGCTTGGAGCTCTTCGGCTCCGCAACGCGCAGCGCTTCAGCGCGCGATCTGGATTTTCTAGTAGACCTTGGCGATCGCCCGCCAGGCGAATACGCAGCGGCGTATTTCGAACTGCGCGAAGCGCTCGAGGCTTTGTTCGCACGACCGGTCGACCTTGTTACGCCGCCGGGGCTCGCCAATCCTTATTTCCGGCAACGTGTAGAGCAGGAAAAGACCTTGCTCTATGCGGCCTGAAGCGCGGAAGTACCTGGACGACATCCAGGTCGCTGCAGCGCGCATTCAGCGTTTCACCGCAGGCAAGCAGTTCGATCACTATCTCGCGGACGAGATGCTGCGCTCTGCAGTGGAGCGTCAATTCAGCATCATCGGCGAAGCGCTCTCGCGGCTCGACAAGGAATCGCCTGATGTGGCGCAGGCCATTCCTGAGCGGGCTAAGATCATCGCGTTCCGCAACATCCTCATCCATGGTTATGCCACGGTTGATGACCGCATTGTCTGGGGTGTCATCGAGAACTACCTCGCAGGCTTGAAGCGCGCCGTTGACCAGCTGCTTGCTGGTCCTTAGCGTCCTATGGACCTCGCCTCCCGCTTCCGCCTCGATAACCGCAGCGCCTTCATCACCGGCGCCGGCCGCGGCATCGGCCGCGCCTGCGCCGTCGCGCTCGCGCAAGCCGGCGCGGAAGTTTGGCTCGCCGCGCGCACGCGCGACGAGCTCGAAGCCGCCGCCGCCGAGATCCGCGCTGCGGGCGGCAGCGCGCATGCCGTGGTCTGCGACGTCACGGACTCCGCGCAGTTGCGCCGCGTGATCGCCGCGCTCCCGGTGCTTGATGTCTTCGTCAACAACGCCGGCAGCAACATCCCCGAGCCGTTCGTCGAAGTGAGCGAAGCGCACCTCGACCAGCTGCTCGCCCTCAACGTGCGCGCCGCGTTCCTCGCCGCGCAGGCCGCGGCGAAGAAGATGCTGGAAGCGCCCGAGCGGAAGACCCGCGGCGGCGCGATCGTCAACATGTCCTCGCAGATGGGCCACGTCGGCGCCGTCAACCGCAGCGTCTACTGCCTCACCAAGCACGCGCTCGAGGGCCTGACGAAGGCGATGGCGCTGGAGCTCGCGCCGCACGCGATCCGCGTCGTCTCGATCGCGCCGACCTTCATCGAGACGCCGCTGTACCAGCGCATGACGCGCGAGAAGCCGGAGTTCGCGCAATGGGTGCGCGAGCGCATCCCCGCCGGCCGCGTCGGCCAGCCCGAGGACGTCGCGTCCGCGGTGGTGTTCGCCGCCTCGCCCGCCGCCTCGCTCGTCACCGGCACGAGCCTGGTGGTCGACGGCGGCTGGACCGCGCAGTGAAGCGCGCCGCGCTCTTCGCCCTCGCAGCGGCGGCCGGCTGCGCCG
>VBCP01000109.1:0-13915 GCA_005888925.1 Betaproteobacteria bacterium
AGCGCTGCGTACCGATGTGAAGCGATTTGCTCTCGGGTTCACTGCCGTGTTCTGGTTGAGCTACGCGTGCTGGATCATCGGCAGCTGGGCCAATTTTGCGGTCAATACCCCCGCCGACATGCAGAAGTTCGAGGTGAGCTGGTCCTTGAAACTCACCGCGGAGGGCGGATTCATCGTCGCGCTGCTCGGCGGCCTGTTCGTAGGGAACTTCCTGCCGGGGTTTGCCGAGAGGATGAAAGAGGCGGTGCGGCCCGAGTTGTACGTCAAGACCGCGATCGTCATCCTCGGCGGCTTCCTCGGGGTCACGGCCGCGGAAAAACTGAGCCTCGCGACGTCGCTGATGTTCCTCGGACTCGCGGCGATCATTGTCGCGTACCTGATTTTCTGGTCGGTCGTGTACTACGTGGCCAGGACCTGGTTCAGGTTCAGCCGCGAATGGGCCGCGCCACTCGCCTCCGGCATCTCGATCTGCGGGGTGTCGGCGGCCATTGCCACCGGCGCCGCGATCCGCGCGCGGCCGGTGGTGGCCATCATGGTGTCGTCGCTGGTGGTGATCTTTGCGGTGGTGGAGCTGCTGATCCTGCCGTTCCTCGCGCAGACCTACCTTTCTCACGAGCCGCTGGTTGCCGGCGCGTGGATGGCGCTCTCGGTCAAGACCGACGGTGCGGCGGTGGCGAGCGGTGCCATCACGGAGTCGTTGATCCTGGCGAAGGCGGCGGCCGAAGGCATCAACTATCAGAAAGGCTGGATCCTGGGCACCGCGGCGACGGTCAAGGTGTTCATCGACATCTTCATCGGCATCTGGGCCTTCGTCCTTGCCTACATCTGGACCACCCATATCGAGGTGCGCGAAGGCGACCGGGCCAAGGCCGGCGAGATCTGGAACCGCTTCCCCAAATTCATCATCGGCTACGTCGTGACTTTTCTGCTGATCTTGTTCCTGGCCTTGGGTGCGACGCCCGCGCTGATGGGCAAGATCAAGTCGGCGATGGGCGAAGCGAACACCTTCCGCGGCATCTTTTTCGTGTTGACGTTTTTCACCATCGGCGTGATGTCCAACTTCAGAAAGCTGTGGGAGGAAGGCATCGGCAATATGTGGTCTGCCTGTTCGGCTTCGTCATCTGGGTAGGTCTGGTCATTTCCTGGGTTTTCTTCGGCGGGGTGAAGCCGCCGCTGGCCGCCGGCTAATTGAGAGGAGCACCGAGATGGAGCAGCCCAAGATTGCCGAAGAAATGCAGAAAATGGCCTATGAACCGCTCCTCCCCGTTGAGAAGAAACTCATCGGCTGGAGCCTGGGGCTTGGCATCGCGCTGCTGATCGTTCTGCTGGTCGTAGCCCGCCTTTTCCTAAAGGGTTAATCAAGGATCGCGGAACTCGACGCGCCAGTGGCTGCCGTCGCAGAACGGCTTGTTCGCGGAGGCGCCGCAGCGGCACAGCGTGTAATGCTCGTGCGAAGCGCCGTCGCCGAACTCGACGCCCGCGAGCTCGATCCCGCCTGAGACGGCGTAGGGGCCGTTATCGGTCACCACGACCTTCGGCGGCCGCTCGCCGGGCCGTGCTTCCACCCCGTCTATCGCATAGCTCAGCGCTCCGGATGGACACTTGCGAATGGTGGCGATGACCTCCGCCGCCGCGGCGCCGTCGGGATCGATCCACGGCTCCGCACCATTGCGGAAGACCGCTTTCAGGGAGTCGCTGCAGTAGCCGGCGTGCGCGCAGATTGCACGATTGTCGAAAATGGTGATGGCCTTGCCGCGGTAGGTCTCGCGGCGATTGGCCTTGCTGTCGGCGAGCTTACGATCGGAAAAGCCGTTCGTGCTGTGACTGCCGTCGCAAAACGGCTTGTTCTTGGAGCCGCCGCAGCAGCACAGCGCCACCCCGCGCACCGTCGCGCACGGCGCCCCCGAGGCGCGCACCAGGTTCGGCACCGGCGAAGCTTGCATGTCGTTCAGCAAGTAATACGGTCCGTTCGGCAGGCAGGCGATGCGGGGGCGCGGGTTCATGGGTGACTCTTCCAGGAGACAGTATGCGAACGGGCACTGCTCTTGCAAGCACGCGGGGTGCAGTTCTCTTCAACACTCCATGGAGATTCAACCGTGATGGTCAAGACAATCACAGCAGCAGTGGCGGCGGCGCTCGTCGGCCTGGCGAGCGTGTCGTGGGCGCAGACGGGCGGCAGCACGAGCGGTTCGGCCGGCAGCAGCACCGGCTCGAGCACGGCGCCGAGCACCGCACCGAGCACCGCACCGAGCACCGCACCGAGCACCGGGGAGACCACTTCGGGCAGCGCGAGCACGAGCTCCGACACCAGCGCGGCGGGCAGCACGACGCTGCCGAGCCAGTGCATCGGCCTCGCCGGCATCGAGCGCGACAACTGCGTGCGTCAGTGGGGCGGCGTGAGCAGCGGCTCGAGCGCGACAGGCGGCACGGGCGCCGGCAGCAGCACCACCGGCGGCGCGAGCTCCGGCATGGGCGGCGGCCTCGGCGGCAGCACCACAGGCGGAACTGCGGGCAGCAGCACGACCGGCGGCGCTAGCACCGGCATGGGCACGGGCGCAAGCACCGGCTCCTCGACCGGCACCTCGAAGTAACGCCAGCAAGTCGATAAGGCCGCCCACCCCGGGCGGCCTTATTTTTTGCCGAGCAGCGGGCCGAGCACGTCCATCGGTATCGGGAACACGATGGTCGAGGCCTTGTCGCCGGCGATCTGGGTGAGGGTCTGCAGGTAGCGCAGCTGCATCGCTTCGCTGCGCTTCGAGAGCATCTCGGCGGCGGCGAGCAGCTTCTCGGAAGCCTGCAGCTCGCCCTCGGCGTGGATCACCTTGGCGCGCCGCTCGCGCTCGGCCTCGGCCTGGCGCGCGATGGCGCGGATCATGGTCTCGTTGATGTCGACGTGCTTGATCTCGACATTCGACACCTTGATCCCCCAGGCGTCGGTCTGCTTGTCCAGCACCTCCTGGATGTCGGAGTTGAGCTTCTCGCGCTCGGCGAGCAGCTCATCGAGCTCGTGCTTGCCGAGCACCGCGCGCAGCGTGGTCTGCGAGAGCTGGCTGGTCGCCTCGCTGAAGTTCGCCACCTGGATGATCGCGAGCTGCGGGTCGACCACGCGCAGGTAGACCACGGCGTTCACCTTCACCGAGACGTTGTCGCGCGTGATCACGTCCTGCGGCGGCACGTCGAAGACGCGCGTGCGCAGGTCGACGCGCACCATCTGCTGGATCGGCGGCACCACCAGGATCAGGCCCGGCCCCATCACGCTGTGGAAGCGCCCGAGGAAGAACACCACGCCGCGCTCGTACTCGCGCAGGATCTTGATCGACGAGATCGCGAGCACGAACAGCAGGAACACAACGCCGATCGCGAAATACATTTCAGTCTCCCTCTCTCTCAACGTCAAGCACCAGTCCGTGCATTCCAGTGACGCGCAGTTTCTGGCCGCGCCGCACCGCGCCGCTTGCCCGCACCTTCCACTGCTCACCCTGCACGCGGGCCCAGCCTTCGCGCTCGAAATCATCCAGCGCCTCGGCGCGCGCGCCGATCATCTGCTCGCGGCCGCTGACGACCGCGCGCCGGCGGCTCTTCACCAGCATGCCGACGACGAAAATCAGGAAACCGGCGCTCGCCGCGGCGACGCCGGCGATCAGCGCGATCGGGATCTCGAAGCCCGGCAGCTCGGTGTCCTGGATCAGCATGATCGAGCCGAGCACGAAGGCGATCAGCCCGCCGATGCCGAGCGAGCCGTACGCCGGCAGGAAGGCCTCGGCCACCATGAAGCCGATGCCGAGGAAGATGAGCGCGAGCCCGGCGTAGTTGATCGGTAGCAGGTGCAGTGCGTACGCGGCGATCAGCAGCGCGATGACGCCCACCACGCCCGGCATCACCAGCCCCGGGTTCATGAACTCGAACAGCAGCCCATAGGCGCCGAGCAGAATGAGCAGGTAGGCGACGCTCGGATTCGTGATCACGGCGAGGAACCGCGTGCGCCAGTCGGTCTGCACTTCCTGCGCCACGGCGCCCGCGACCTGCAGCGTGCGCTTCGCGCCGCCCGCCTCGATGGTTTTTCCCTCCAGCAAATTGAGCAAGGCCGGCACATCAGCGGCAACGAAGTCGATCACCTTCTGCTTGAGCGCCTCCTCGGCGGGCAGGCTCACGCCCTCGCGTACCGCCTGCTCCGCCCAGTCGGCATTGCGCTTTCGCATCTGCGCGAAGCCGCGGATGTAGGCCACGGCGTCGTTGGTCACCTTGCGCGTCATCGTGTCTTCGGTCTTCTTGCCCTCCTTGTCCGTGGCGCCGCCGATCAGCGCCACCGGCGAGGCCGCGCCGAGGTTGGTGCCGGGCGCCATCGCCGCGATGTGGGAGGCGTAAAGGATGAAGGTGCCGGCGCTCGCCGCGCGCGCACCGCTCGGCGCGACGAACGACGCGACCGGCACTGGCGAGGCGAGGATCGCCTTGATGATCTCGCGCATCGAGGTGTCGAGCCCGCCCGGCGTATCGATGCGCAGGATGACGAGCTGCGTGCCGTCGGTCGCCGCGCGCTCGATCGCCCGGCGCACGAAGTCCGCGGTCGCCGGGCCGATGGCGCCTTCGACCGGCACAACGGCCACCGGCGCGGCCAGGATCTGGCCCGCCCAGAGCAAAACCGCCAGCAGGACGAGGCGCATCGCCGGCTAGCCTATCTCATTGACCCTTACTGGTGCGAAGCCTATTGTGGCCGCACGTCCTGGCCAGTTTCCGCAGGACGCCTAAGGGGAGAGACCCATGAAAGCGCGATACACCGTACTCGCCGCTGCCATCGCCGGCTTCGGGCTCGGCGCCGTCACCATCGACCAACTGCACGCGCAAGCCAAGCCGCCGGTGTTCTACATCGGCGAAATCGACGTCAAGAATGTCGAGCCCTACACCAAAGAGTACGCGCCGAAGGCGCAGGCCACGATCCGGAAGGCCGGCGGAAAGATCCTGGCCGCGGGTTCGAACATCACTGTGATTGAAGGCGCGCCGCCGAAGGGCCGCATCGCGGTGATCCAGTGGGACAGCGTGGAGCAGATCAAGGCCTGGCGCAATACGGCGGAGTACAAGGAAGCGCGCAAGATCGGCGACAAGTACGCGACCTTCCGTGCCTTTGCCGTGGCGGGCGTACCGCAGCCGTAGCCGAGCCGCCACTCGCCAGAGGCCGCCGCGAGGCGGCCTTTTTGCTTGGCCTTTCATGACATGCGGGTGCCGAAACTAGTTCCGGGGAGGGGGGACAGGAGAAGGCAGGCGCCAGCGCGGGCGTCTTATGGCTGTGCGAAGCTGGCAGGATGCAGGAGCATGCCGCGCGGATCCGCAGCTACTTCGACACGTGCGCGGGCGAGTATGCGCGCGAGCGGGAGCGAGAATTTTCGTTCGCCACGCAAAAGCGCCTCGCGCTCGAGATGCTGCCGGCGAGGCTCGGGCGGATCCTGGACGTGGGCTGCGGCCCGGCGGTGCTGGCCGAAGCGCTGCTCGAGCGCGCGGAAGAATTCTGGGGCATCGATCTCAGCGCGCAGATGATCGCGCACGGCGAAGCGCGCATCCAAAGTCATGCGCTGTGCAGTCGCTGCTACCTCAGCGTCGGCAATGGTGAAGCACTCACCTTCGCCGACGGCGCGTTCGATGCCGTGGTCTCGCTCGGCATGCTTGAATACCTGCCGAGCTACGAGCGCGCGCTCGCCGAGATTTTCCGCGTGCTGCGCCCGGGCGGCGTCGCGGTGCTCGCCGTGCCAAACCGGGCGAGCGCCTATCACCGCGCCGGACGCGTGACCACCAGGCTGCGCGCGCTCGCCAAGCGCGTGCTGCGGCGTCCGCCGCGCGCCTCGGAGCGTTTCGTCACCAATCGCTGCGTGCCGGCACGGCTCGACCACGAGCTCGAGCGCGCCGGCTTGCAAAAGCTCGACGGCCGCTACTGCAACTTCATCTTCCACCCATTGCATGAGCTGCATGCCGGCGCGTCGATGGCCATCAACCGGCGGCTCACGGCCCTCGGTCAGCCGCCGCTCGCGCGCTGGCTGGGATCGCAGTACGTGGTCAAGGCAGGCAAGCCGCTCTAGCGCTCCGAGGGGGTCACGCGCAGCTCGAGCTGCTGCGCGCGGCGCAGCACCGTAAGCCCGCTCTCGGCGCCGATGCGCTCGCCCGTGAGCAGGCGGTGCAGGTCGTCGATGCCGTTCACCGGCTGCTCGGCGAAACGCACGATCAGATCGCCCGGCTCGACGCCGGCGCCGCGGGCCGGTCCGCCCGCTTCCACCGATTCCACGCGCACGGCACGCGCGTTGTCGAGCTCGAAATGCCGCGCGAGGCGCCGCGCGAGCGGCAGGTTGGCGCCGGCAAGGCCGAGGTAGCCGCGGCGCACCTTGCCGTTTTTCAGGAGCTGCAGCACCACCCACTTCACCGTGTCGATCGCGGTGGCGAAGCAGATGACGCCGATCACCTCGCCGCGCGAATCGACCAGCGGCCCGCCGGAATTGCCCGGATTGAGCGCCGCATCGGTCTGCAGCACGTCGTCGATCAGCCGCCCGGTCTGCGCGCGCAGGCTCCGCCCGAGGGCGCTCACCACGCCCGCGGTGACCGTGTGCTGGAAACCATAGGGGTTGCCGATCGCGATGGCGAGCTGGCCCACCCGCACGCCGCGCGACGAGCCGAGCACGACTGCGGGCAGCGCGTTGCCGCCAATGCGGATGACGGCGATGTCGGTATCGGGATCCTCGCCGACGAGATCGGCGTCGCGCGACAGGCCGTCGGCAAAGGTCGCGCGGATGCGCTGCGCGCCATGCACCACGTGGCTGTTGGTAAGAAGGAGCCCATCGGGCGTAAAGGCAAAGCCGGAGCCCGTGCCGCGGCGGCCCTTGAGCTCTACCTCCAGGTGCGCGACCGCCGGGCCTACGGTCTCCGCGGCAGTAACGACGGCCGCGGAATAGGCGTCGAGCAGCCGCCCATCATCGGGCGCGGAGGATGCGCCGGATGCGCGCCGCTCGCTTTCGTCCAACAGGAACTTCGGAACCGGTTCCAAGATATCCGCCTGTCGGCTTAATTGCGGGCGGAACGCGGATTTGCAAGGCCCGATTAGTCGTCGGTGCTTGGCTGAGCCGACGGCGCGAACTGCGCCACCGTGCGCAGCAGCTCGTCGGCCATCACCGGCTTCACCAGGTGGCCGGCGCCGAGCTGTTTCGCGCTTTCGCTGAGGCTCTTGTTCACCGTGAGGAAGATCACCGGAATGTGGCGCGTCGCCGGATCGGCGCGCAGCGCCGACACGAACTCGTAGCCGTCCATGAACGGCATGTCCACGTCACAGAGGATCACGTCGGGCGTGCACTCCAGGATGACGCGCCCGGCGGCCACCGCGTCCTCGGCGACGAAGACCTCGTAGCCGGCGTTGCGCAGATGCAGATCCAGCAGGTAGCGAATGAAGCGGTCGTCGTCGATGACGGCGACCTTGGCCTTGGGCGCTGGCGTGGATTGCGGCGATCCGCTCATGGCGGGCCACGCTACCACAGCCGTTCGGGCCTGACAGAACTTGTGGCGGGCAGCGTGGAATAAGCCGCAGTCTTGGCGCCGCCTGAGCGGGCAAGATGCGCAAATGCCGAAGGACTTCAATCTAGGGCTGGTGTTCCTGTCGTATCTCGTGGCGGTGACCGCGTCGCACGTCACGCTGCTCCTCGCCGCGCGCGTGCGCGATCCGCATGCGACCAACTGGAAGCTGTGGGTGGTGAGCGGCGGCTTCGCGATGGGCATCGGCATCTGGTCGATGCATTTCGTCGCCACGCTGGCCCTCAAGCTGCCGATCCGCGTGCTGTACGACCTGCCGCTCACCGCGCTTTCCTGGGTGTTCGCCATCGTGGCATGCAGCGCGGCGTTCATCGTCCTGCGCCGGCTTACCGGCAAGCACCGCGAGTTCCTCCTGCCGGGTGCGCTGATCGGGATCGGCATCGCCTCGATGCACTACACCGGAGACGCCTCGATGCGTCTCTTCCCGGCGATCCAGTACGACCCGTTACTTTTCGTCGCCTCGGTGCTGATCGCCATCGGCGCCGCCACCGCGGCGCTGTGGATCGCGTTCCACCTCGCCACCCAGCGCGCGGTGTTCACGAACTTCGGGGCAGCGCTCGTGATGGGCGCGGCCGTGGTCGGCATGCACTTCACGGCGGTGGCGGCGGCGAAGTTCGATATGAATTCGGTGTGCCTCGCCGCGGGGCCGATCCTCGACGAGGAGTGGATGGCCTACACCATCGGCGGGTTCACGTTCGTCATCCTGACCGCGACGATGCTCCTTTCGGCGTACGACTCGCGCCTCTCCTCGGCCATCGCCGGCGGCGCGGAGAAGCTGCGGCAGGCGAACGAGCAGCTCGAGCTGCGGGTGCGCGAGCGCACGCAGACGCTGGCGAGCGAGGAAGCGCGCAAGGACGCGATCCTGCGCACCGCGCTCGATTGCATCATCTCGATGGACGAGCGCGGCTGCATCGCGGAGTGGAACCCGGCGGCGGAGCGCACTTTCGGCATAGTCCGCGAGCGGGCGCTCGGCCGCTCGCTCGCGGACCTCATCATCCCGCGGCCGCTGCGCGAGGCGCACAAGGCCGGCCTTACCCGCTATCTCGCCACCGGCGAGAACAAGGTCATCGGCAAGCGCATCGAGCTCACCGCCGTGCGCGCGAGCGGCGAGGAGTTCCCGGTCGAGCTGGCGATCACCGTGATGCAGGCGGGCGAGGAGCGGTTGTTCACCGCGCACCTGCGCGACATCACCGAGCGCAAGCGCGCCGAAGAGGAGCTGCGCCAGTCGCGCGATGCCGCGCGCGCCGGGTCGGAGGCGAAGAGCGCTTTCGTCGCCACCATGAGCCACGAGATCCGTACGCCGATGAACGCGATCATCGGCATGCTCGAGCTGCTCTCGTACAGCAAGCTCAGCTTTGACCAGCGCGACATGCTGTCCGCGGCGCGCGAATCGAGCGGCTCGCTCCTCACGCTGATCGACGATATCCTGGACTTCTCGAAGATCGAGGTCGGCAAGCTCGAGATCCACCCGGAGCCCTGCTCGGTGCCGCGCCTGGTGGACGGCGTGAACGCCACCTTCGAGCACGTGGCCAGCGGCAAGGGCCTGCTTCTCACGCGGCGCATCGATCCGGCGCTGTGGCCGGCGCACCTCATCGACCCGTCGCGCCTGCGCCAGATTCTCACCAACCTGATCAGCAATGCGATCAAGTTCACGCACGCCGGGACGGTGACCCTGGAGGTGAAAGTGCTGGAGGCGATTGAGGCACGCCAGAAACTCTGCTTCAGCGTGCACGATTCCGGTATCGGCATGAGCGCCGAGACGCAGCGGCGCCTGTTCGAGCCGTTCCAGCAGGGCGAATCCGACACCAGTCGCCGCTACGGCGGCACCGGCCTCGGGCTCGCCATCTCGCGCCAGCTGATCGAGCTGATGGGCGGCACGATCCAGGTCACCAGCACCGAAGGCCTGGGCACGCGCGTTTCGGTGACGCTAGCCGCCGAGCAGGCGAGCGTCAGCAAGATTCGCGACGGCGAGCGGACCTCCAAAGCCGAGCGCGCTCCGCTCGCGGTCCATGCACCGGCTGGCACCAAGCTCCTGATCGTCGACGACCATCCGGTGAACCTCGCCATGCTGAAGCGCCAGTTGAAGGTCCTGGGCCTGGAAGCCGACACCGCAGCGAGCGGCAGCGAGGCGCTCGCGAAATGGCGCGCCCAAGGCCACAACCTCGTGATCACCGATCTGCAGATGCCCGAGATGGACGGCTACACGTTCGCGCGCGCCATCCGCGCCGAGGAGGATCTGGGAAAGACGCGCAAGCCGACGGTGGTCGCCTTTACTGCCAATACGCACAGCGATGCGCTCCGGCAGTGCACGGATGCGGGGATGGACGACTATCTCACCAAGCCCGCCGAGCTCGTGACGCTGCGCGCAAAGCTCGCCCATTGGCTGGGCAGCGACGCGCCGCTCAGGAGCGCGCCGAGCGCCCGGCCTGCCAGCGCGCCGGGCGGCAATCCGATCGATCGTGCGCGCATCCAGGAGCTCGCCGGCGGTCCACAGGGCATTGCCGAAGTGCTGGCGCAGCTGGAGTCGGGCGTGCGCGCCGACATTGCCGCACTGCAGGTCGCGCTCGAGAGCGTCAACGGCGCGGCGCTGCGGCGCGCCGCGCATCGCATCAAGGGAAGCGCGCTGACGATCGGCGCCGAGCGCTTGGCGGCGTTGGCCGCTCGCGTCGTGGATGCGCCCGCCGGCGTCGATGCGCCGCAGCTCATGAGCGGCGCGCACGCGGTTCTCGACGAGCTCGAACGCGTTCTCGTCTCGGCACGGGTCCATCGGAACGCGCCATCCTTGTAGTCAGTGCTCGGCGAGCCAGTCGCGCGTGGCGTCGGCGATTTCATTCAAGACCTTGTCGCCCTTGAGCGAATGGTCGGCGCCTTCGAGCCAGTGCATCCGCCACGGCGCCTTTACCGACGTCAGCGCCCGCTCCATCAGATCGCGCCGGCACAGCGCATCGCGCGTGCCGTTGAAGCACAGCACCGGCACTTTGATGCGCGGCAGGTGAGCATCGCGCAGCTTCTCCGGCTGGCCCGCGGGATGCAACGGATAGGCGAAGAGGAGGAGACCGTCGCAGGCAAAGCCATCGGCTGCGAGCATCGAGGCGACGCGGCCGCCCATGGAGCGGCCGCCAATGATCAGTTTCTTGTCGCCGCGCATGCGCGGCACCACCGCCTCGTAGCACGCGCGTAGCTGCGGCATCGGGTCGGGCCGGCGCGAGCCTTTCTCGGTATAGGGAAAATTGAAGCGCACCACGTCGATGCCCCGCACGCGCAGCGCCGCGGACGTCGCGAGCATCGCGCGATCGTTCATGTGCCCGCCGGCGCCGTGCGCGCAGACGAACATGGCTTCGCCGCCCCCGGTCGCCGGATCGAGGACAGCCGTCGGTTCTAGTGGCGCTGGAACTCCGGGTGTCCGGTTTGCCAGAGCAGGAAGGCGTAATAGTCCGCCACCTGCCGCTGGCGCTGCTGCTTCGTGCTGCCGATGCCGTGCCCCGCTTCGTAGTCGAGGTTGAGCAGGATCGGCTTGCTGGAACTCGACGCGGCGAGCAGCCGCGCCGCCATCTTGCTCGAGTGCCAGTAGTCGACGCGCACATCGTTCACGCCGTGGATCAGCATCACCGCCGGATAGGCCGTCGCGTCCTTCACGTTGTGGTAGCTGCTCATCGCCAGGAGCGCGCGGAACTCGTCCTCCTTCGTCACCGTGCCGAACTCGGGAATGTTGGGCACGCCGTTGGCGGTCGTTTCGGCGCGGATTGCGTCCAGCACGCCGACCAGCGGGACCACGGCGGCGAAAAGGTCCGGCCGCTCGGTCATCGCGCGGCCGACCAGAATGCCGCCAGCGCTGCCGCCGAGGATGCCGAGTCTCGCGCTGGTGGTGTAGTTCTGCGCGATGAGATATTCGGCACAGGCGATGAAGTCCTTCCAGGTGTTGGGCTTGGTCGTCTTGTAGCCCGCCTTGTACCAGTCGTAGCCGTAGACGCTGCTGCCGCGCACGTTGGCGACAGCGTAGACGCCGCCGCGCTCGAGCCAGGCAAGCCGCATCGCCTGGTAGTTAGGATCCTCGGAGAAGCCGTACGAGCCGTATCCATATAGAAGCGTCGGATTCGTTCCATCGAGCTTCACATCCGCGCGGTGGATGATCGAGAGCGGCACCATTGCGCCGTCGTGGCTCTTGACCTTGACCTCCGTGGTGACGAGCCCAGTCGGTGCGTCAAAGGCGCCGAGCGGTTGCAGCCCGGTATTGGTCACCTTGCCGGCGCGGTTCACGGCGTGGATCTCACGCGCGCGCGTCCACGCCGACAGCCCAACGATCGCGCCGTCGACGTCCTGCCGCGTGGCGAGCAGGCTCGCGCTACCTTCGAGCGGCAGTCTTACGTCGAGCGCAGCCTGCGCGCCCCAGGCGCGGCGCATCAAGCGCTTCACCGCGCCGTCGCGCGCTTCGATATAGAGGCCGTCCTTCGCCGCCTGCAGGGTGACCAGGACACGCTCGGAAGCCGGCACGATGGTCGCGGCTTTGGCGAGGTCCGGTGCGCTGAGCCGCGTGCGCAGGATCGAAAAGCGCGTGCTGTCGCGATAGGTGAGGAGATAGATATCGTCGCCATGCACCGCCGACCAGGTCACCTTGTCGGCGAAATCGCAGATCCGCGCCCAGGGCGTATCGGGCTTGCCGACCGACGCGAGCGGCGCGCTGTACATCGCCGCCTCGCGCTGCACGCCGTTGGAGACGACCGCGACCGCGAAGCGCGAGCCGGGTGGCGCGAAGACGAACACGAAATCGGTGCGGCGCACCTGCATGCGCGGCGTCACCTCGGGGCCGGCGACCATGACGTCGGCGCTCGCCGGCGTGCCCACGACGTGCAGCCAGGAGCGGCCGTTCTGGTATTTCTCGGTCGCCGGCATGCCGGGCTCGAGCTTCTGCTGGCGCCAGTAGAAGAACGAGCGCGAATCGGGCCGCCAGCTGATGGCCGGATATTGCGCGCGATCGATCGGCTCGCCGATGCGCTTGCGGCTCGCCGTTTCCATCACGTAGATCGACGCCTCCTCGGAGCCGACCGCCGAGATGCCGAAAGCCACCAGCTGGCCGTCGAACGATGGCGCGAAATAGTTGATGGCGTGCGGCTTGCCGGTCTCCTTCTGCCAGTCGTCGGGATCGACCAGCAGCGTCTCGCCGCCTTTGGTATCACGCTGATAAAGCTTCAGCGTGTTGTCGCGCGCGCCGCGCCGCGTGAAGAAGAGCGTGCCCTTGCCGTCCAGCCGCACGGTGCCGACGCTGGCGGTGGCCGACTCGTCGAGCTCCGCCACCCGGCTGCGCAGCCCCTGGTAGCCGGGCAGCGAGTCGAGCTGGCTCCTCGCGAAGTCGGCGTGGCTCTTCGCCCACGCCATCACGTCCGGATTCTTGACGTCCTCGAGATCGCGATACGGATCGTCGACCACCGTGCCGAAGAAAGTCGCCGGGACATTGCGCGCCGGGAACGCGGCCGGTGGAGTTTGCGCATGAGCGGCGAACGCCGCGACCGCGACCAAACCAATCACTGCACGCATGCGATCCTCCCCCGCATTTCTCCGATGGTATGGCGCGATTTTAGTATCCTTGCGCCTCGATGCGTATCCCATGGATAGGGCTCGCTGCGGCGCTCGCCGTAACCAGCCTTGCCGATGCCGCGCCGCAGCCGCCCGCGTTCCGCCTCGGCGACGCCGCAACGCCGATCGAGTACGCGGTGAGCCTTGCGATCGATCCGCGCGAGCCGCGCTTCAGCGGCGAGGTGCGCATCACGCTGCGCGTCAACCGCGCGGCGCCGGTGCTCTGGCTGAACGCCACCAACCTCACGGTCGAGTCCGCCGAATACCAGCAGGCGCGGCGCAAGATTCCGGTCAGCGTGATTCCGGGCGGCGAGGACTTCGTCGGCTTCGAGGCGCGCGGCGCGGAGTTCACTCCCGGCATCGCGCTCGCCATCATCCGCTACCACGGCACGCTCGAGCCCGTCTCCACGCGCGGACTCTTCCGCCAGGAGGACCGCGGCGAGTGGTACGTGGTCTCGCAGTTCGAGGCGATCAACGCGCGGCGCGCGTTTCCCTGCTTCGACGAGCCCGGCTGGAAGACGCCGTGGCGCGTCACGATCGACGCTCCGGCTGCCGACGTTGTGATCAGCAACGCGCCGGAAACCCGGACTGGCGCCGCGCCGGGCCGAGACGGCTGGATGCGGCATGAGTTCGCGCAGACCAAGCCGCTGCCCTCGTACCTGGTGGCGCTGGCGATCGGCCCATTCGAAGTGGTGGAGGGCGGCACTGCGGGCGCCAAGCAGACCAGGCTGCGCTATCTCACGCAAAAGGGCCGCGCCGACGAGGCGCGCTACGCGAAAGAGGTGAC
>VBCP01000109.1:14051-14947 GCA_005888925.1 Betaproteobacteria bacterium
ACATGTGGTTCGGCAACCTGGTGACGCTCGCCTGGTGGGACGACATCTGGCTGAACGAGGCCTTTGCGAGCTGGATGGGACAGAAGACGCTGATCCGCCTGCAGCCGCAGTGGGATGCCGGCTGGTCCGCGGGCCGCGCGCGCAGGTACGCGCTCGACATCGACCGCCTCGATAGCGCCCGGCGCGTGCGCAACCCGGTGCTCGAGAAGGGCGACATCTGGGGCGCCTTCGACAGCATCACCTACAACAAGGGCGCGGCGGTGCTCTCCACCTTCGAGACCTGGTTCACGCCCGAGCGCTTCCGCGAGGGCGTGCGCCGCTTCCTCAAGCGCCATGCCTACGGCACCGCCACGGCCGAGGATTTCATCCGCGCGCTCGGCGAGGCGGCGGGACGCGGCCCGGAAGCGCTCGCCGTGTTCCGCGGCTTCATCGAGCAGCCGGGCGTGCCCCTGCTCGATGTCGCGCTCGACTGCGGCGCTCAAGGCGCGCCGGCCATCGAGGTGCGCCAGCAGCGCCTGCGGCCGGTGGGCTCGAGCGCGCCGGAGCTGCAGTGGACCACGCCCGCTTGTTTCCGCGACAGCTCGCGCACCCAGTGCAGCGACATCGGCAGCGCCGCGCAGCGCGTCGCGCTCCCCGGCGCAGCCTGCCCGGCGTGGCTCGTCGCCAATGTCGACGGCCAGAGCTATTACGTGCCGCGCTACGCACCACCGCTCGCGCAGAAGCTGAGAACCGGTTCCGCAGAGCTGGCAGCCAACGAGATGGTCGCGACCACCGTCGATGCCGGCATCCTTTCCGAGTCGGGATTGATGCCCATCAGCGAAGCGCTCGCCTGGGCCGCTGCCGCGCTCGCCCATCCGTCGCCGGTGGCCAAGCGCTTCGCCGTCGACCTGGTGCGC
>VBCP01000110.1 GCA_005888925.1 Betaproteobacteria bacterium
GGTAAAGGCCCACTCCGGCGCCTGGTAGAAGAGCAGCCGCCGCACCCAGCGGCCGACGAACGATTCCGCCCGCAGTCCGCCCCGCGCCAGGTCCTCCCAGACGGTGAGCGGGCAGGCGATGCCGAGCAGCGCCTCGCCGGCGACGAACGCGATCGCGCCCAGGTGCGCGTAGCGGAACCACGGATTGCGCACCCATGGCCAGCCGAGCGCCGCGCCGAGCCAGACGCTGATCAGGCCGCCGACGATGAACAGCACGATCAGGAAGTGGACGACGAGGATCGCGTCGGCGATCATGCCGGCAGCATGGCACAACCACGTTTTCCCAAGCTCACGCCGGAGGCGATGAGCCCCGAGCAGCGCGAGGTCGCCGCGGCAATCACCGCTGGTCCGCGCGGCGAGGTGCGCGGGCCTTTCATCGCGCTACTGCACAACCCGGGCATTGCGCGGCACCTGCAGAGCCTCGGCGAGCAGCTGCGCTGGAAGGGAAAACCGCAAGGCCGGGCTCGATCCCGCGATCATCGATGCCATCCGCGAGCGTCGTGAGCCGCCGGCGACCGGCGATGAAGCACTGGTGATCACGTTCTGCCGCGATGCCCACGCCACCGGACGCGTCGGCGACAAGGCGTTCGACGCAGTGAGCGAGCGCTTTGGGCTGGACGGCGCGGTCGAGCTGCTGGTCCTCAGCGGCTACTACACGATGATGGCGATGGTGCTCAACACTGCTGGGCTGCCGCTACCGCAGAACGCCGAGCCGCCGCTGAAGTAAAAGAAAAAGGGTCAGAGCAATTTTCCAGTAACACCTACGCGCTTTAGTAGTTACAGAAAAATTGCTCTGACCCCTTTTAGCCTTTCTCGCGCGGGCGCTTGGGATCGGCCTGCCACTCGCTCCACGAGCCCGCGTACAGCTTGCCGCCGGTGAGGCCGGCAAGTTCCATCGCGAGCAGGTTGTGGCACGCGGCGACGCCCGAGCCGCAGTAGTGGATCACCTCGCTCGGCGCGCGGCCGCCGAGCACCTGCTGGAAATCGTGCTTCAGGTCATCGGGTGACTTGAAGCGCCCGTCGCCGCGCACGTTGTCCATGTTGAAGCGGTTGAGCGCCCCCGGGATGCGGCCGGCGACCGGATCGATCGGCTCCTGCTCGCCGCGATAGCGCGCCGGCGCGCGCGCATCGAGCAGCGCGTGGCGACGATGCGCGGCACTTCCGCGGTGACCGCGCGGCCTTCGGCCTGCCACTTGGCGAAGCCGCCGTCGAGCACCGCGACCTCGTCGTGACCGACCCAGCGCAACATCCACCACAGGCGCGCGGCCATCGCGCCGTTCGCGGCGTCGTAGCACACGACTTGATCGCCGCGCTTCAGGCCCTGCCGGCCGAGCCAGGCGCCGAAGGTTTTTGCATCGGGAAGAGGGTGGCGCCCGTTCTTCCCGGTCTTCGGTCCCGATAAATCGCGGTCGAGGCTCGCAAAGAGCGCGCCCGGGATGTGGGCTTCGCGGTACAGCTCGGCGCCGAGCTCGGGCTTGGCGAGATCGTGGCGGCAGTCGAAGATGCGCCAGTCGCCAAGATGCGCCGCCAGCTCGGCGCTCGAGACTAAGGTGTTAAATGCCAAGGCGGCTGTGCAACCACTCGTGGAAGTGCAGCTCGGCATCCTCCATCGGTGATTGGTACGGGCCGGCGTCGTCGAGGCCCTGTTCGTAGAGCGCGCGGCGGCCGCGGTCGAGCCGCTGGCAGATTTGGTTGTCCTCGATCGCGGTCTCGACATACGCCGCCTGCTGCGCCTCGATGAACTCGCGCTCGAACAGCACGATCTCCTCGGGGTAGTAGAACTCGACCACGTTGGTGGTGCGCGTCGGCGAGCGCGGGATGAGGTGCGACACGATCAGCACGTTCGGGTACCACTCGAAGGTGAGGCCCGGAAAGTACGTCGCCCACAGCGCGCCCTGCTTCGGCTCGCGGCCGTCGAGGTAGCTCAGGCACACGTCGTGCCATTTCTTGTAGACCGGGGTGCCGGGCCGCTCGAGGCCCGCCTTGGCGGCCACGATCTGCACCGAGTATTCATCGCCGTAGTCGACGCTGAAGTTGTTGCAGTCGGTGAAGTTGCCCAGGCCCGGGTGATAGAAATCCACGTGGTAGACCTCGAGATAGGTCTCGATGAAGGTCTTCCAGTTGATGTCGTATTCATCCACGCGCACCGAGTCGAGCACGTAGCCGCTGAAGTCCCAGTCGGCCGCGGTGGTGATCTTCGCCAGATCCCGCCGAACGTCGCGTGGGCCGGTGAACAGCAGGCCGTTCCAGTTGGTGAGCGGTGTCGAGTGCAACTTGACGCAAGGCGCCTGCGGGAAGTGCGGCGCGCCGAGCAGCTCGCCTTTCAGGTCGTAGGTCCAGCGGTGCAGCGGGCAGACGATGTGCTCGGCGTTGCCGCGGCCTTCGAGCATGATCGCCTGGCGGTGGCGGCAGACGTTCGACAGCAACCGGATTCCCTCGGCGCTGCGAACCAGCATCTTCGCGTTGTCGGTCCAGGCGAGCGTGTGGTAGTCGCCGGCGTTGGGCACCATCAACTCGTGCCCGACGTAGTTCGCTCCGGCGTCGAACAGGAGCTTTTTCTCCTGCTCGAAGATCTTGGGATCGAAGTACCAGGACACCGGCAGCTGAGGGCGTGCCGGCCTGATCTGGCGCAGGCTCGATATGTCCGACATTCGTTGTAAAGGTCCTAGAAAAACAGTATTTTAACCAAAGATGACCAAGCCCGTAACGAGCGCGAACGGCCGCGCAGAAGCAGGCGAGCTGTCCTTCGAGCAGGCGCTCGCGGAGCTGGAAAAAATCGTGTCGCGGATGGAAAGCGGCGAGCTGCCGCTCGAGCAGGCGCTCGCGACGCACAAGCGCGGGCTCGAGCTCGCGCGCTTCTGCCAGCAGCGGCTCGAAGCCGCGCAGCAGCAGGTCAAGGTGCTCGAAGGCGAAGTGCTGAAGCCGCTGGCGGATTCTGCCGCGGGTGAGTGACGCCGATTTCCAGTCCTGGATGGGCAAGGTCCAGGCCCGCATGGAGAGCGCGCTCTCGCGCCTCCTGCCGCCGGCGCATATCGCGCCCGCGCGCCTGCACGAAGCGATGCGCTACGCCGCGCTCGGCGGCGGCAAGCGCGTGCGGCCGCTGCTCAGTTTCGCGGCGGGCGAAGTGAGCGGCGCCGCGCCCGAGCGGCTGGAAGTTGCCGCGGCCGCCGTCGAGCTGATCCACGCCTATTCGCTGGTGCACGACGACCTGCCGTGCATGGACGACGATGTGCTGCGCCGGGGCAAGCCCAGCGTGCATGTCGAATACGACGAGGCCACCGCGCTCCTGGTGGGCGACGCGCTGCAGACGCTCGCCTTTCAGCTGCTCGCCGAGCACCGGCTCGCGGACGATGCGCGGGTCCAGCTCGAGATGCTGAAGCTCCTGGCGCTCGCCGCCGGCTCGCGCGGCATGGCCGGCGGCCAGCAGATCGACCTCGAGTCGACCGGCAAGCCCCTGGCGCTGCCCGAGCTCGAGTTCATGCACATCCACAAGACCGGCGCGCTGATCCGCGCCGCGGTGCTGGTCGGCGCGGCCTGCGGCAAGCCGCTCGGCGATGCCGAGCACACCGGGCTCGACCGCTACGCCAAGGCCGTGGGCCTCGCGTTCCAGGTGGTCGACGATCTGCTCGATTACGAGGGCAGCACGGCGACGCTCGGCAAGACGGCGGGCAAGGACTCCAGGCAGGGCAAGCCGACCTATGTCTCCGCGATCGGCGCCACGGGCGCGCACGAGCTGGCGCTGGAGCTGCGCGGCGAGGCGCACGCGGCGCTCGAGGCGCTCGGCACGCGCGCGGCGCGCCTCGCGTCGCTCGCGGACTTCGTGGTTCTGCGAAAATTCTAGGTGCGATGGCCACGATCACCGAAGACCTGCCCTCAGGGGAAGATGCGGTTCCTTACAATCCGGCGATGTACGAGCTGCTGAAGACGATCGACGATCCGGCGCGGCTGCGCGCGCTCGAGCGCCGGCAGCTCGCGCAGCTCGCCGACGAGCTGCGCGCCTATGTGCTCGAGTCGGTGTCCAAGACCGGCGGCCATCTGTCCTCCAACCTCGGCACGGTCGAGCTGACGATTGCGCTGCACTACGTGTTCGACACGCCCGAGGACCGCATCGTCTCGGACGTGGGCCACCAGACCTATCCGCACAAGATCCTGACGGGCCGGCGCGAGGCGATGGCGCGCCTGCGGATGAGCGGCGGCATCTCCGGCTTTCCGCGGCGCGCCGAGTCCAGGTACGACACTTTCGGCACCGCGCATTCGTCGACTTCGATTTCCGCCGCGCTCGGCATGGCGGTCGCCGCCAAGACCAAGGGCGAGAAGCGCAGCGCGATCGCCGTGATCGGCGACGGCGCCATGTCCGCGGGCATGGCGTACGAGGCGATGAACAACGCCGGCGCGATGGACGTGGACCTGCTGGTGATCCTGAACGACAACGAGCCTGCTCTCGGGACGCATGTACGCGAGCGCGCGCCGCGCAAGCGAGCATCTGCTGAAGCGCGTCGGCGTCTGGGAGCTCGCGCGGCGCGCCGAGGAGCACGTCAAGGGCATGGTGACGCCCTCCACGCTGTTCGAGGAGTTCGGCTTCAACTACATCGGGCCGATCGACGGGCACGACCTCGACGTCCTGGTCCCGACGCTCGCGAACATCAAGCAGCTGCAGGGCCCGCAGTTCCTCCACGTCGTGACGCGCAAGGGGCAGGGCTACAAGCTCGCCGAGGACGACCCGATCGCCTACCACGGCCCGGGCAAGTTCAATCCGGCCGAGGGCCTGCAGAAAACCGCGGGCGGACGGCCGACCTATTCGCAGATCTTCGGCCAGTGGCTGTGCGACATGGCCGAGCGCGAGCCGCGCCTCGTCGCCATCACGCCGGCGATGCGCGAGGGCTCGGGCATGGTCGAATTCTCGGAGCGCTTTCGCGAGCGCTACTTCGATGTCGGCATCGCCGAGCAGCATGCCGTCACCTTTGCCGCCGGCCTCGCCTGCGAGGGAATGAAACCGGTGCTGGCCATCTACTCCACCTTCCTGCAGCGCGGCTACGATCAGCTGATCCAC
>VBCP01000565.1 GCA_005888925.1 Betaproteobacteria bacterium
ACAGCCTATGGGCGAAGGATCCCGCGCATCCTTCACTGAGGTTCAAGAAGGTTCACCGGTCGTTGCCGATTTACGCGGTCAGAATCGATCTCGACTGGCGCGCGGTCGGCGTCCTGCAGGAGGGCACGATGGTGTGGTTCTGGATCGGACCACACGCCGAATATGAAAAGCTGCTAGCGAAGCTCTAGCGGCAGCGCAAGTTTTCCGAAAGCTCGATCGGCTTGGTGCAATCCTGCTCGCTGATGGCGCGATCGGGATTCATTTCCGGCGCGGATCGCCATCCCCAATCCGAAAACGACGCCGCTCGCGGCCCGCCGTCGACAACGGTGGCAATGAGCAAGGTGCCCAGGACGACTAGGCTGAACGGCCGGGACGGCACCGCTAGCCCGGCGGAGTTCGAGCTGGCCGAACCGGTCGCGGCCGCGCCCGAGTAATCGAGCCGCGTATGGCTGCAGGCGGCGGTGAGGAGCAACAGAAGCAGGACGGCGACTCGCATAGGCCCATCTTACCCGCAGGCGCGCCGCAGCCGGTCCAGCACCGCCGCCCACTCCGGGCGATCGGGCGGCGTCTCGATCAGGATGGCTTCGCAACCGGCGCTGTCGAGCTCGCGCAGCGCGGCATAGAGCCTCTTCGCGTAGGCCTGCGCGTCGCGCGGCATGCGCAACCAGAAGTCGACGCGCTCGTCGGGCCGCGAGAAGGCGAGCACCGCCACCTTCTCCTTCAGCTTCTCGATCTCGCGGTCGAGCTCGTGCGTCGGCACCAGGCGCGCCGGCGTGTGCGGCGCGTAGTGGCGCTCGAGACCACCGGAATGTCGCGGCGACGCGGCCGACTTTTCCGCCACCGGAATGCCGAGCTCGCGCTCGAGCTCGCTTTTGGAGATGTGCCCGGGCCTGAGCACCACCGGCGCATCGCCCGAG
Organism: Betaproteobacteria bacterium; assembly: GCA_005888925.1. Lineage (GTDB taxonomy): Bacteria > Pseudomonadota > Gammaproteobacteria > Burkholderiales > SG8-39 > SCGC-AG-212-J23. The sequence continues at coordinate 918 of VBCP01000565.1, forward strand.
AGATCCAGGATGGTGGATTCGATGCCCACTTCCGTCGGCCCACCTTCGAGCACCAAGTCGACGTCCGCGCCCAGCTCTGCGAGCACATGGCTCGCGGTCGTCGGCGAGACGGAGCCGAAGCGATTCGCCGATGGCGCCGCGACACCGCCGCCGAAAGCCGCCAGCATCTGGCGCGCGACCGGATGCGCCGGCACGCGCACGCCGACGTTGTCCTGGCCGCCGGTAATGAAGTCCGGCGCGCGCGCCGCGCGCTTCAGGATCAGAGTCAGTGGCCCCGGCCAGAAACGATCTGCCAACCTGCGAGCCGAGTCGGGTACATCGCGCGCCCATTCGAACGCCTGCTTGGCCTCTGCGAAATGCACGATGACCGGATGATCGGCCGGACGGCGCTTCACCCTGTAGAGCTTTTTCACCGCTGCCGGGTTCCACGCGTCGGCACCGAGCCCGTACACCGTCTCCGTCGGGAACGCCACGAGACCGCCCGCGCGCAGGATCTGCCCGGCGCGAGTGATTTCGACGGACGTCGGCTGGGGCGAATGCCGCAAGCTATCCGCGCGAACGCCTATGCGTCACCACAGCGCGCTTGAATTGCTCCGTCGTAACTTCTGGGCTATCTCGATCCGGCTTGCCGCCGCGGCGCGCATCCGCTCGCACACGCGTCCAGTCTGTGCGGCTGGCACCGCGGGCGCGAAGCCGGGCAAGCTGCTGGCTCGTCTTTCTCACCACCATCCGGAATACTGTAGCCGCTAAACCAACCCCCCGCTCGCCTTCGGCTCGCTCCCCCCTTTACAGGGGGGCGGCCCATCAAGCCTTCGGCAGTTCGGCCTTCCTCACGGCTTCGGACTGCTTCTTGCGGAAATCCGCCAGCCTCGTCGCCAGCTTGCTGTCCGACAGCGCGAGGATGGCCACCGCATAGAGCGCCGCGTTCGCGGCACCCGCCTCGCCGATGGCGAAGGTGGCGACCGGAATGCCCTTCGGCATTTGCACCGTCGAGAGCAGCGAATCGAGACCCTGCAGATGCTTCGAGGGAATCGGCACGCCGAGAACGGGGAGCGTCGTATGTGCTGCGACCACGCCGGCGAGATGCGCCGCGCCGCCGGCGCCGGCGATGATCGCCTTCAGGCCGCGCTTCGCCGCGCCCGTCGCCCATTCGGCGACGAGTTCCGGCGTGCGATGCGCCGACATCGCTTTTGTCTCGTAAGGCACGCCGAACTCGTCGAGCATCTTCGCCGCCGCCTTCATCGTCTCCCAGTCGGACGTCGACCCCATCACGATGCCGATCACGCGAGCTTCCTCCCGGTGAGGCGCTGCAGCGCCTCGCGATACTTTTCCGAGGTTTTCTGAATGACCTCCGCCGGCAGCCGTGGCGCCGGCGGAGTCTTGTTCCAGTGGAGCGTCTCGAGATAGTCGCGCACGTACTGCTTGTCGAACGACGGCGGGCTCATCCCCACCTTGTACGAATCCGCCGGCCAGAAGCGCGATGAATCGGCGGTCAGCACTTCGTCAATGAGGACCAGCTGGTTCTTATCGTCCAGGCCGAACTCGAACTTGGTGTCGGCGATGATGATGCCTTTGGTGGCGGCGTAGTCGGCCGCTTCCTTGTAGAGCCGGATGGCGACGTCGCGCACCTTGGCCGCGAGCTCCGCGCCGACGAGCTTCTCCACCTGCGGGAAGGAGATGTTCTCGTCGTGGCCCGCGGCCGCCTTGGTCGCCGGCGTGAAGATCGGCTGCGGCAGCTTCTGCGCCTGCTGCAGGCCTTTCGGCAGCTCGATGCCGCAGATCCGGCCGCTCTTCTGGTAGTCCTTCCAGCCCGAGCCGATGATGTAGCCGCGAACCACGGCTTCGATGGGCAGGGGTTTCAATTTACGGACCACGACAGAGCGCCCGCGCACCTGGTCGCGCTCCTCCGGCTTCACCACCGTCTCGGGATCTATCCCAGTGAGCTGATTTGGCACCACGTGCCCGAGCCGTCCGAACCAGAAGTTCGCCATCTCGTTCAGCACGCGCCCCTTGTCCGGGATCGGATCGGAGAGCACCACGTCGAACGCGGACAGCCGGTCGCTCGTCACGATCAGCATCTTGTCGGCGTCGACGGCGTAGATGTCGCGGACTTTGCCTTTGCCGAGTCGCCGCAGGCTCTTGATGCTGGATTCGTACAGCGCCACTAGGCCGCCTGCTTTTCCAGCTCGGGCCGCCACTTGCCCTGGCTCGCGAGCCCGTTCATGTGCGCGCGATGGTAGAACGCCTTCTGCGCCGCGCCGACGTTGGCCGCCTGGCCGCGCCAGGCGTTGAGCGCCGGGTTCTGCAGCGCGCGCGAGTACGAGAACGTCAGCGGCCACGGCAGATTCTTGGCCGCCGCCATCGCGGAGAGGTGCGCGGTAGCCGCTTCGTCCGATTGCCCGCCCGACAGGAACACGATGCCCGGCTGCGCCGCCGGCACCGTGCGCTTCAGCACGCGCACCGTGCGCTCCGCGACTTCGTCGACGCCCGCCTGGCGCGCGTTGTCCTTGCCGGAAACGACCATGCTGGTTTTCAAAATCAGAAATTCCGGAAAGACGTTGTAGGCCGCGCAGGCCGCGTAGGTCGCGCGCAGCGTCTGCTCGGTCACTTCCTCGCAGCGCTCGATGCTGTGCTCGCCGTCGAGCAGCACCTCGGGCTCGATCATCGGCACGATCGAAGCCGCCTGGCACGCGGCGGCGTAGCGGGCGAGCGCATGGGCATTGGCGTACAGGCACGTGTGCGTGGGAATACCTTTGCCGATAGTGATCACCGCGCGCCACTTGGCGAAGCGGCAGCCGAGCTTGAAATATTCGTCCAGCCGTTTCGATAACCCGTCCAGCCCCTCGGTCACCTTCTCGCCCGGTGTCAGCGGAATGTCGATGGTGCCTTTGTCGACCTTGATGCCCGGGAGGATGCCTTTCTTGGCGAGGTAATCGGGGAACGGC
>VBCP01000111.1 GCA_005888925.1 Betaproteobacteria bacterium
TCTGGCTTGCGAATCGTCTGCTCGAGGGCGAACGCCCGGTATCCAACGTGGTGATGATGGGCATGGGGGAACCGCTGCTCAACCTCGACAGCGTGATCCCGGCGCTGCGGCTGATGCTGGACGACAACGCCTATGGGCTGTCGCGGCGGCGGGTCACGGTTTCCACCTCGGGCGTGATTCCCGGCATGGACCGCCTGCGCGACGAATGCCCGGTCGCGCTCGCGGTATCGCTGCATGCGCCGAACGACGCGCTGCGCGACCGGTTGGTGCCGGTCAACCGCAAATATCCATTGCGCGAGCTGCTGGCGGCCTGCAACCGCTACCTGGAGAAGGCGCCGCGCGACTTCATCACCTTCGAGTACGTGATGCTCGATGGCGTGAACGACAGCACCGCGCATGCGCGCGAGCTGCTGAGCATCGCGAAGCGCGTGCGCTCCAAGTTCAACCTCATACCGTTCAACCCGTTTCCGGGCTCGGAGTTCAACCGCTCGGATCCGGAGCGCATCCGGCGCTTTGCCGAAGTGCTGCAGAGCGCGGGGCTCACGGTCACGACGCGCAAGACGCGGGGCGACGAGATCGCGGCCGCCTGCGGCCAGCTCGCGGGCGACGTCGCCGACCGCACCCGTCGCCGGGCGCTTTACCGCCTCAAGGAAGTGCGCGCATGAACCGGCGCGCCGCGCTCGCCGCGTTGATGCTGATCGCCGGCTGCGCGACGCGCGAGCAGGACCCGACGGGCGGCACCATCGTCGGCGAGGTCGGGGATCCGCGTAACCGGGCACGCGTGCATACCGAGCTCGCCGGGGCCTACTACGAGCGCGGCAACATGGGCGTCGCGCTCGACGAGCTGCGCCAGGCCACGACCGCCGACCCCAGCTATGCGCAGGCCTACAGCCTGCTCGGCCTCGTTCACATGGAACTGCGCGAGACGCGCGAGGCCGAGTCGAGCTTCGAGCGCGCGCTGCGCCTTTCGCCGAACGACGCGGACATCAACCATAACTTCGGCTGGTTCCTGTGCCAGAACTCCCGGGAGAAGGAATCGATCAAGTATTTTCTACAAGCGCTGCGCAACCCCCTCTACCAGTCTCCCTGGCGCACCTACTCCGCCGCCGGCGTGTGCAGCATGCGCGTCAACAATGTTAAGGACGCCGAGGAATTCTTCCAGCGCGCGCTCAAGCTCGACCCGGACGAGCCGGCCGCCCTGCTGCAGCTCGGCCAGATCCGCTACCGGCAGGGCAATATCGGCGACGCGCGCAAGCTCGTTTCGCGTTATAACAAGCTGGTGTCGCCAAGCTCCGAATCGCTGTGGCTCGCCCTGCGCATAGAACGCAGGCTGGGCGAGCGCGTCGGCGAGCAAAGCTATGCCAACCAGCTGCGCCGGCGCTTCCCGGGCTCGCGCGAATATCAGTCGCTGCAGCGGGGGGACTATGACTGAGCCCGTTATGAGTGAGTCCATAGGGGCCGGGTTAAAAGCGGCGCGCGAAGCGCGCGCGCTGTCGATCTCCGAGGTCGCCCAGCAGCTCAAGTTCGCGCCGCGGCAGATCGAGGCGCTCGAGCAGGAGCGCTTCGACCTCCTGCCGGGCGGGACCTTCGTGCGCGGCATGGTGCGCAGCTACGCGCGGCTGCTGAAGCTCGAGCCCGAGCCGCTGCTCGAGGCGATCGCCGACCGCTTTCAGGCCCCCGATGCCAACAACCTCGCCGCGCGCTACAGCCAGCCGGTGCCGTTCTCCGACAGCGCGCGCCGCTCGACCTTCGTGTATCTCGGCGTGTCGCTCGCCGTGCTCGGCCTGGGCAGCGTCATCGCCTACCAGTGGTACCGCGAACACAACGCGTCCACTCAGCTCGCCGCCAAGCGCGCCGCGGAAAAGCGCGCCGTAGCCGGCGCGAAGCCAGCCGTCGTGGCGAGCGCGCCGCGAGCGCAGCCGAAAACCATCGAGGAGGCGCCGCGTGCCGAGGCCGCTGCGGTCAAGGTTGCCACCGAGCGGCCGAGCCCGGTGGAGAAGGCCGCCGCGCCCAGCGTCGCAAAAGTGCCCGCCGGCGTACACCGCCTGGTGATCCGCTGCGAGGAAGAGGCCTGGATCGAAGTGAAGGACTCGAACGAGCGCATGCTGGTGTCCTCGCTCAATCCCAAGGGCGCCGAGCGCGTGGTGCAGGCGCGCGGCCCCCTGACGCTCGTCATCGGCAATGCCCACCATGTGCGCATAACGCACAACGACCGCCCGGTCGACCTCGTCCCGCATACCAAGCTCGCGATCGCCCGCTTCACGCTGCCATGACAAGACGGGCGTCGCGACAGGTCCGCGTCGTCGGCGGCGCCGCATCCCTACTTATTGGCGGCGGCGCGCCCATCGTCGTGCAGTCGATGACCAATACCGACACCGCCGACGTGCGCTCGACGGTCGAGCAGGTCGCGGAGCTCGCGCGCGCCGGATCCGAGCTGGTGCGCATCACGGTGAACTCGCCCGAGGCGGCCGCGCAGGTGGCGCGCATCCGGGAGCGCCTAGATCTCACCGGCTGCCGCGTGCCGCTGGTCGGCGATTTTCATTTCAATGGCCACAAGCTCCTCGCCCAGTTCCCCGACTGTGCGCGCGCGCTCGCGAAATACCGCATCAATCCCGGCAACGTCGGCAAGGGCGCGAAGCGCGACGAGCAGTTCGCCACGATGATCGAGTGCGCGCTGAAATACGACAAACCGGTCCGCATCGGCGTCAACTGGGGGAGCCTCGACCCCGAGCTCCTCGCGCGCATGATGGACGAGAACGCGCGGCGCACCGAGCCGCTCGAGGCTGACGCGGTGATGCGCGAGGCGGTGATCCGCTCCGCGCTCGAGTCCGCGCGCCAGGCCGAGGAGTGGGGACTGCCCGCCGAGCGCATCGTGATCT
>VBCP01000564.1 GCA_005888925.1 Betaproteobacteria bacterium
CGCGGAGCGCGCCAAGCCCGAGCTGATCAAGGCCTCGCGCAAGCGCCGCATCGCCGCCGGCGCCGGCGTACCGGTGCAGGCGGTGAACCAGCTGCTCAACCAGTTCGAGCAGATGCAGAAGATGATGAAGATGATGAAAGGCGGCAACCTTCAGCGCATGATGCGCAACATGAAGGGCATGCTGCCCGGCATGCGGTGATGACGAGCGAAAGCCCCCAGGAGCAGAGCCGCACGCTGGTCTGCAGCGTGCTTTTCCTCGATATCGCCGGCTACTCGCAGCACGGCGTGAGCGACCAGATCCGCCTCAAGGAGCGCTTCAACCAGGTGCTCGCGCATTCGCTCGCCGACCTGGAGACGCGCGATCGCGTGGTGATCGACACGGGCGACGGCGCGGCGATCGCCTTCCTCGGCGACCCGGAAGCCGCGTTGTTCGCGGCGCTCGCGATCTTCGACAACGTCGGCGAGCTGCCGGTGCGCATGGGCATCAACCTCGGACCGGTCTACCTCGCGCGCGACATCAACGGCCAGCAGAACGTGATCGGCGACGGCATCAACGTCGCGCAGCGCATCATGTCGTTCGCGCAGAGAGGCGAGCTGTTGGTGTCGCGCTCGTTCTACGAGGTGGTGCTGCTGCTTTCGGGGGACTACGCCACCATGTTTCAGTCCGGCGGTGCGCGCACCGACAAGCACGAGCGCGTGCACGAGGTCCATGCGGTGAGCCAGGCGGTGCGCGTCGGCCGGCGCGTTGCCGAAGCGCAGGCGCGGCTGCGCGCCCAGCGGCGCCCGGCCCCCGCCCCGAGCGGCGAGCGGCGAGCGGCGAGCGTTTCGGACGCCGGCAGCCACTTCATCGTTTCGGCGCCGACCCGTGACAGCGTCGAGGAGGCGCTCGGGCCGCTGCTGGCTCAGGGCAGCAAGCTGATTGCGCCGCCGGCGCTGATCGGCAACACCTGGATGGCAACGGTCGACAACCCGAAGCGCGCCGTCCTCGCGACGGTGGAAAAGTTCGGCATGAAGAGCATCGTCACCGGACCGACGCGCGAAGCGGTCGATGACAAGGTGCGCGAGCTGGTCGAATTCGGCGCGCGGCTCGATCAGGAAGCGGAGCAGATCGACGGCGTCTGGACCGCGGTGCTGGACGACGCGTCCTAGCGGATAAGCATGGCTTCGCCCGAGCCGCGCGCGTCGTTCATGGCGCGGCTCACCGCCTGTCCTCGGTCCTTGTAGTCCTTCGCGGCCGCGGCATCGCCCGCGGCGTCGGCGGCGCGCGCGAGCTCCGCCAGATCGGCGAGGATCTTGCGCGGATCGCCGATCTCGCGATCGAGCTCGAGCGCCTGCTTGAGCGGCTCGAGCGCCGCGGCCGCCTCGCGCTGTGCGAGGCGCGCGCGGCCGAGCGTGCGCAAGGCGTTGGCGGTCTCCGCGCGGCCGGCGGCGCCGCGCGAGCGCTCGGCCGCGGCCTGCGCCAGGCGCGCGGCGTCGGCAGCATGCCCGGAGTCGAGCTCGACCTGCGCGCGCACGTTGAGGATGGTGGCGGCGTATTCGCAACTCGCCGTAGCGCAGCGCTGCTCGGCCTGCCCGGCCCAGACCGCCGCGGCGCCGATGTTGCCGGCGGCGAGCTCGAGGATCGCGCGGCGCAGCTCCGCCTGCAGCTTGCGCCGCTCGGAGAAGGCGGTGCGCGGGTCGTCGAGCACCGCGGCGAGCGCGGCGCGCGCCTCGGCCTCGCGGCCGAGCCACTGCTGCACGATCGACAGATTGATCGCGTTGCCGGCGATCGCGTCGGCATTCTCGAGCGAGGTGGCGAGGCGCAGCGCCTCCGCGTAGTGGCGCGCCGCGCCCGGGAAGTCGCCCGATCTGGCGAGCGCCGCGGCGCGCGTTTCGGCCTCCGAAAGGCGCGATTGCGCGAGCGAATTGTGGTTGGGCGCCGGCGTGCTCGCGCAGCCCGCGGCGAGCGCGAGGAGGCCCGCGGCCAGGATGGAGAAACCCCTGGCCAGCACGCGCATCAGCGTGCGCGCCCCTTACCCTGCGCCTCGAAGCTGTCGATCGGCAGCATGCCGTCGGAGCTTTCCTTGAAGGAATCGCTGAGCGGCCAGATGCGCTTGGCGGCGGTCAGCACGTCGCCGGCCTCGCGCGCCGCGGTCTCGCCGTGATCGAGCAGCGGCCGGGCGTTCCTCAGCGTGAGCTGCGCTTCCTCGCCGGTCTTCTTCAGCTGGGTGGCCGCGGCGTCGATCGACTGGATGCCGCTCGCGAGCTTCTCCGACAGCACGGGCACGGCATGCTCCACGGTGCCGGCGACCCGTTCCACCGCCTGCAGGGTGGCTGCGGCCTGCTTGCCAAGGTCCGAGGTGGCCTGCGAGGCCTCCTCTACGAGCTTGCGCACCGCGCGGTGCGTCGCGGGCAGCCGGTCGACCTCGTGGCGCAGGTTGGCGAGGATCTCGGTGATGTCCTCGCCGGAGCGCCCGACCTGCGACATCGCCTGCTTCACCTCGGTGAATGCCGGGATCGCCTGGCGCCGGAAGTCGTCGATGATCTCCGAGATGCCGCGCGCCGGCTCGAAGCTGATCTGCGCGCCTTCGGCGAGCGCGCGCTCGGCCTTGCCGGGAATGATGTCGATGACGCTCGCGCCGATCACGCCGGCTTCGCGCGCATGCTTGGCGTGCGAGTCCTGCGGGATGCGCATCAGGTACTCGCTGCCGATCGACAGGCGCACGTCGACGCCGCCGGGCGCGAGCTGCAGGTCGCTCACCGAGCCGACGGTGAAGCCGTGCAGCTTGACCGGCATGCCCTTGTTGATGCCGAGCGCGTTGAGCGTGACGAAATGGATCGGCGACTGGTGCACGAACCAGCCCTGCTTGTAGGCGACCAGCCCGATGAATCCGGCCACCAGGATGAGCGCGATCAGCAGGAACGCGTTGACCTTCAACAGCAGCCCGGAAAAGCGCCCCGGCGGCAGAGCGATGCTCATGAATCCTCCCTCGTATCGACGTACAGCACGGTGCCTTCGGGCTGCCGTGCACGGTATTCGGCCTCGAAGCGCGCGGCGTGGCGGCATTCGGCGTACGAAAGGCCGTCCTCGAGCGCATCGAACACCATCAGCTCCGGCGCCGCGACCAGCAGGCGCACGAA
>VBCP01000567.1 GCA_005888925.1 Betaproteobacteria bacterium
GCGCATCCAGTTCACGAGCGACATGCTGCCGGCGGACATCATCGGCGTGTCGATCTACGAGCGCGAGACCGGCGGCTTCAAGTTCCACCCCGGCCCGATCTTCGCGCAGGTGATCCTCGCCGACGAGGTGAACCGCGCCACGCCCAAGACGCAATCGGCGCTGCTCGAGGCGATGGAAGAGCACCAGGTCACCGCCGAGGGCGAGACGCGCAAGCTGCCCGCGCCGTTCTTCGTCATCGCCACGCAGAACCCCTCCGAGCAGGTCGGCACCTTCCCGCTGCCCGAGTCGCAGCTCGACCGCTTCACCATGCGGATCGAGCTCGGCTATCCCGACCGCGCCGCCGAGCGCGCGCTGCTCACCGGCACCGACCGGCGCGATCTGCTCGCGACGCTCGATCCGTGCATGACGCCCGAGGAGCTGATGGAGCTGCAGGCGAGCGTGCAAAGGATCCACGTCGCCCCGGCGCTGCTCGACTACGTGCAGGCGATCGTGGAGCACACGCGCCGCTCGCCCGACTACGTCGCCGGCCTCTCGCCGCGCGCCGCGCTCGCCATCGTGCATACCGCGCGCGCCTGGGCGATGCTCGAAGGCCGCGACAAGGTGATTCCCGAAGACGTGCAGGCGATCCTGCCCGGCGTCGCCGCGCACCGCCTGCATCCCGCGCACGATTCGACGCGCCGGGTCGACGTCGGTGCCCAGCTGCTCGCTGCTGTCCCGATTCCGTAAGCGCTGGTCGGCGTTGCTGCTCGCGCTGTTGGCGGCATTCGCCGTCCATGCGCACGAGATCTATCTTTACCAGGGCGCGGACCGCGCGCAGCGACTGGTCTCGCAGGCGAAGAAAGAAGGAACGCTCACGCTCTACTCCACGATGACGCTGGAGGACGCGACCCCTTTGCTCGCGGCGTTCGAGAAGAAGTACGGCATCAAGGTGAGGATGTGGCGCGCGGTCAACCAGAAGCTCGTGCAGCGCGCCGTGGCCGAAGCGCGCGCCGGCCAGCACGCGGTCGACGCCTTCGAGGGCAGCGGGCCGGGCCTGGAGATCCTGCACCAGGAAGGCCTGCTCGAGAAGTTCCATAGCCCGGCGTTCGCCGACATCCCGCGCGAGGCCTTTCCGCGCCACGGCTATTACGCGCCGGACAACCTGCTCTTCACCGTCATGGGCTACAACACCAAGCTGGTGAAGCCGGAAGAAGTGCCCGCGACTTATGAAGACCTCCTTCTGCCGAAATGGCGCGGCAAGCTCGGCATCGAAGCGTCCAATGTCGCGTGGTTCGCGGCGGTGGCCAAGGCCATGGGCGAGGAGAAGGGCCTCGCCTACTTCCAGAAGCTCGCGGCGAGCGGCCCGCAGATCCGCAGCGGCCATACGCTCATGACCGAGCTGGTCGCCGCGGGCGAGATTCCGATCGCGCTCACGCTCTACAACCAGGCGGTGGACAAGCTGAAGGAGAAAGGCGCGCCGATCGACTGGAAGCCGCTCGCCCCCGCCTTCGGCCGCGCCGACGGCATTGCGATGGCGAAGCACGCGTCGCACCCGCACGCGGCGCTGCTGTTCGCGGATTTCGTGCTGTCGCCCGAAGGCCAGCGCATCATCAAGGAGCGCGCCCGCGTTCCCGTCAACCGCACCGTCGACAGCTCGTTCGACCAGCGCGTCTTCAAGATCATCGACCTCGCGGCGCTGCTCGGGGAGTGGGAGACCTGGGAGAAGCGCTGGCAGGCGCTGTTCCTGCGCGAGCGCAGATGAAAGTCCAACTCGGCGGCGATTGCGAAGGCGAGCTCTACCTGCCGGGCGGAAAGACCGCCGCCGGCGCGGTGGTCATCCTGCACGAGCGCTACGGCCTCGTGCAGCACACGCTGGACTTGGCGCAACGGCTGGCGCACGACGGCTACGTCGCCCTTGCGCCCAACCTCTTCTCCCGCTGGCAGGGTGACCCGGAGCGGCTCCGCCAGGGCACGGCACGCGTAACGCTGCCCGATGACGAAGTCGCCGCGGTCATCGACCGGGCGATCGACGCCGTAAAGACGCGTGCCGGGCGCGTTGCGCTGATGGGCGTCTGCCAGAGCGGCCGCTATCCGCTCGTGGTGGGCAGCCGGCGCAGCGACCTCGCCGCCTGCATCGTGTTCTATGGCGGCGCGCAGCAACGCGACTGGGAAGCCTCCGCGCTGCAGCCCCGCCCGATGGGCGAGATGCTGCGCGAGCTTCGCGCGCCGGCGCTCTTCGTGTTCGGCGAGCGCGACCACACCATCTCGCTCGACAATGTCCGCCGCGTGCGCGATGCGCTCGAGGAAGCGCGCCGCAGCTACCGCATGAAGGTCTTTGCCGACATGCCGCACGGCTTTCTCAACGACACCATGCCCGGCCGGTATCGGCCGCAGCAGGCCAAGGAGGCTTGGGCATTCCTGCTCGTCTTCCTAAGGGAGGTGCTCGGCGGCGCATGGTCCGGCGAGCGCGTGCGCTGGGAATTCGAAGGCGCGAGCAGCGCCGATTACAACTTCACCAAGAACGTGCGCCTCGAATGAAGCTCTTCGCTCTTGTCATCGCATGCATCGTCTCACCCGCGCTCGCGCAGGCTCCGGACGTCGTACCAGCAGCAAAGAAAGAGGGCGAGGTGATGCTCTACACCTCGCTCGTGCCCGAGGACCTGACGCCGCTCGGCGCCGCGTTCGAGAAAAAGTACGGCGTGAAGCTCAAGACGTGGCGCGCGAATTCCGAGAAGGTGCTGCAGCGCGCGGTGACCGAAATGCGCGCCGGCCGCAGCGACGCCGACGTGGTCGAGACCAACGGGCCGCAGATGGAATCGCTCTACCGCGAGAAGGGCCTGCAGCCGCTGCGCTCGGCGCACCTGAAGGACCTGATGCCGCAGGCGCTGCGGCCGCATGGCCACTGGGTCGGCACGCGGATCAACATGTTCGTGCAGTCCTACAACACCCGCCTGGTCAAAAAAGAGGAGCTGCCCAAGTCGTACAGCGACTTGACCAACCCGCGCTGGAAAGGGCGCTTAGGCATCGAGGCCGAGGACGAGGACTGGTTCGCGATGGTGCTGAAGGAGATGGGCGAAGAAGCGGGCCTGCGCACCTTCCGCGAGATCGCGCGGGTCAACGGCTTCTCGGTGCGCCGCGGACACACGCTGCTCGCCGGGCTGGTCGCCTCCGGCGAGATCCCGCTCGCGATCACCACCTACAGCCACGGCGCCGAGAAGATGAAGCAGCGCGGCGCGCCGGTGGAGTGGTTCGCGATCACGCCGGCGATCGGCCGCGCGAACGGCATCGGCATCGCACGCAGCGCGCCGCATCCGCACGCGGCGGCGCTGTTCGTCGACTTCCTGCTCTCGCCCGAGGGCCAGGCGATCCTGCAGAAAGGCGGCTACGTGCCCGCCAACCTGCGCGTCGCCGACCGCGCGCAGAAACTGCCGCTCAAGTTCGTCGATCCCGCGGTGATCCTCGACGAGGATGCGAAATGGAAAAAGTTGTGGGCCGAGATCGTGCTCGGCGCTCCGCGATGAGCGCCGAGCGGCTCGACGCTGCGCGCACCTGCCTGCTGCTGTTCGATTTCCTGGTGGGCCACGCGTCCAAAGACCCGAAGCGCTATGCGCCGGTCCTTGCCAATGCCGCCAAGCTGCTCGCCGCCGCGCGCGGGGTGGGGGCAATGGTGGCGTATGCCCGCGCCGACCATCGGGCCGACGGCGGCACGACCGCGCGCACGCTGCACGACAGCGGCCCGCGGTCGCCGCTCATCACCAGCGGCACGCCCGAGGCCGACCACGGCACCTATCTCGATCTGGCGCTGCGGTCGCGCCACGCAAACACCATCGTCCTGTGCGGCGGCTCCACCGAAATCGGCGTCTCCTCCACCGCCTACGCCGCGCGCGACCTCGACTACAACCTGGTCATCGCGTCCGATGCCTGCACCTCGGCCAAGCACGAGGTTCACGACCGGCTGATGCGCGAGGTTTTTCCGCGCCTGGCGCGCGTGCGTACTACCATGCAGATCCTGGAGATGCTGAAGCCATGAATACATTGAAACGATTGCTCGCCAACGGGCCGCTCACCGGATACCCGACGCGCCGCGCCGACCAGAACCTGCTGCTGCGCCTCGCCGCCGGGCGTTTCGCCGCCAGGCGCAGCTACACCGAAGCCGAGGTGAACGAAATCCTGCGCGGCTGGCTCGCGACCTTTTGCGCGCCCTATGGCATCGATCACGTGAGCATGCGGCGCTATCTGGTCGACGCGCGGCTGCTCGCCCGCGACACTGCGGGATCCACCTACCGGCGGGCCGCGCCCGCCCAAGAGGTGGATGCGGACCCCGCTCAGGTGCTCGCGGAGATCCGGCGCGAGCGCGCGGCACGCAAGCGCCAGCACGCCCCCTGATGCAGTTCGTCGCGTGCTCGCACGAAGCGCACGCCGGCGCGATCCTCGACATCCTGAACGAAGCGATCGCCAACTCGACCTCGCTCTACGACTACCGGCCCCGGCCGCCGGAGAGCATGGTCGGATGGTTCAAGGCGAAGGAGAGCGGCCGCTACCCGGTCATCGGCGCCCTCCACCATGAACAGTTGCTGGGATTCGCGAGCTTCGGCAGCTTCCGTGCGTGGCCGGCGTACAAGTACACCGTCGAGCATTCGGTCTACGTGCATCGCGAGCATCGCGGCAAGGGAATCGGCGCAGCGCTGCTCGAGCGGCTGATCGACGCGGCTCGCGAGCAGCAGTACCACGTCATGGTCGGCGGCATCGACGCCGCGAACCGCGCGAGCGTCGCGCTGCACGAGAAGCTCGGCTTCATCCACGCCGGCACGATCCCGCAGGTCGGCTTCAAGTTCGGCCGCTGGCTCGACCTCGCGTTCTATCAGCTCCTGCTCGAGACGCCCGAGCGCCCCGCCGACGGCTGACGTTAAGCTTGACCCCGCTGGGCCGCGCGCCACACGGCCTGGGCGCTCGCCGGCATGTCGATGCGCTTGCCCTGCAGCGCGTCGACGATCGCATTGATCACCGCCGCGGGCGCCCCGACCGCGCCCGCTTCGCCGGCGCCCTTGACGCCGAGCGGATTGCTCGTGCACGGCACGTGGTGGAAGCTGCAGTCGAGCGCCGGCAGGTCGGTGGCGCGCGGCATGGCGTAGTCCATGAACGAGCCCGAGAGGAGCTGGCCGCTTTCGCGGTCGTAGACGGCGTGCTCGCGCAGCGCCTGGCCGATGCCCTGCACCGTGCCGCCATGCACCTGGCCTTCGAGCAGCTTCGGGTTCACCGCGCGGCCGAAGTCGTCGACCACGGTGTAGCGCACGATCGCCGCGTCGCCCGAGTCGGCATCGATCTCGACTTCGCAGATGTGGCAGCCGTTCGGGTAGGTGTAATGCTCCGGCGCGCGCGTGTGCGTCGCTTCCAGCGCGCCAAGCTCGAACAGCCCCACCTTCCGGTCGGTGCCCGCGATGCGGAATTCGCCGTCGCGGTATTCGATGTCCGATGCGGCGGCTTCCAGCCTGGCCGCCGCGACGCGCCTGCCCTTCTCGATCACCTCATCAGCCGCCGCGCCCGCGGCGACGCCGCCGATGGCAAGAAAGCGCGAGCCGCCGGTCAGCCCGTCTGCCGGCACGAGATCGGTATCGCCCTGAACGACGCGGATGCGCGCGGCGTCGATGCCAAGCCTGGCCGACAGGAGCTGCACGAAAGTCGTGGTGTGGCCCTGGCCGTTGTCCTGC
>VBCP01000114.1 GCA_005888925.1 Betaproteobacteria bacterium
TGGATTGCATCCGCCACCAGCTGCGGCAGACCGGCACTCACGTCGGCTGCGAGCACGGCGTGTGCGGCGCCTGCACCGTGATCGTCAACGGCGCCGCGGTGCGCTCGTGTCTCATGCTGGCGGTGCAGGCCGATGGCGCGACGGTGACCACCGTCGAGGGCCTCTCGGACGAAAGCAAGCTGAGCCCGTTGCAGGCCGCGTTCCGCAAGCACCACGCGCTGCAATGCGGCTTCTGCACGCCGGGAATGCTCACCACGGCGCACGCGCTCTTGACCGAGGAACCCGACGCGGACAAGGCGCGCATCCGTGAGGTGCTGTCGGGAAATCTTTGCCGCTGCACCGGATACATTCCCATCGTCGAGGCGGTGTACGAGGCGCGCTCGGCCTACCGTAAATGAAGACCATCGG
The DNA here is from genome assembly GCA_005888925.1 of Betaproteobacteria bacterium. Classification (GTDB taxonomy): domain Bacteria; phylum Pseudomonadota; class Gammaproteobacteria; order Burkholderiales; family SG8-39; genus SCGC-AG-212-J23. Next base: position 409 of record VBCP01000114.1, read on the forward strand.
CAAACCCGTCGAGCGCTTCGAGGACCTGCGGCTGCTGCGCGGGCGCGGCTCCTTTGTCGACGACCAGCACGCGGAAGGCATGCTGCACGCGGCGATCCTGAGGAGCACCGTGGCGCACGGGCGCATCCGCGCTATCGCGGTGGAAAAGGCGCGGGCGATGCCTGGCGTGCATGCCGTGTTCACGGCGCAGGATGTGGCGAAGGGCGGCCCGGTGCCGACGATCCCGCTGCGCCTCGCGCCGCTGCCCGAGCTCGTGCCGTACGAGCAGCCGGTGATCGCGCAACGCGAGGTGAACTACGTCGGCGAGCCGCTCGCGCTCGTCGTCGCCGACTCGCCGGCGCAGGCGGAGGACGCGCTCGACGCGATCGAGCTCGACCTCGAGCCGCTCGCCGCGGTGGTCGACTGCCACCAAGGCCGGCTCGCGATCACCTACACCGCAGCTAAAGGCGACGCGCTCGGCGCTCAGGCGCCCTATCGCCGCAAGGAACGGCTCGCGGTGCAGCGGCACACCGCGGTGTGCATGGAGCCGCGCGGGCTGCTCGCGACCTGGGACGGCGCGCGCGCCAAGCTGACGGTGTCGGGCGCGGCCAAGGTGCCGTTCTCGACGCGGCGCATGCTGGCGAAGAACATGGACCTGCCCGAGGAATGCATCGACATGCTCGAGCCCGACGTCGGCGGCGGCTTCGGCGTGCGCGGCGAGTTCTATCCCGAGGATTTCCTGATTCCGTTCGCCGCACGCCGCCTCGGCCGTCCGGTGAAATGGACCGAGGACCGGCGCGAGAACCTGCTCGCCTTGAACCATTCGCGCGAGATGGACTGCGAGATCGAGATCCTGTGCGAGCGCGACGGCCGGATCGTCGCGCTGCGCGGCACGGCATGGGTCGACATGGGCGCCTACATGCGCGCCAACGGCTCGATCCCGCCGCGCAACGTCGCGCAGTTCCTCTCGGGCCCGTATCGCGTGCCGAACATCCACGTCCAATCGCACGCGCTGCTCACCAACAAGACTCCCGTCGGCACCTATCGCGGCCCCGGGCGCTTCGAGGCCGACTTCTTCCGCGAGCGTCTCATCGACATGGCGGCGAAAGACCTCGGCATCGACCCGGTGGAGTTTCGCCGGCGCAACCTGCCGACGCCCGGCGAGATGCCCTACGCGCTCGCCACCATCACGCCGCCGGAAAAGAAGGAGCAGCTCGACAGCGGCGATTACGCCGCGGCGCTGGATCGCTGCGTCCTGGAATTTGATTTCGAAGAGAAGAAGAAACTCCAGGGGAAGCTGATCGACGGCCGCTATCACGGCGTCGCCGTGTCGTGCTTCATCGAAGGCGGCGCCGCCGGCCCGCGCGAGAACGCGCGCATCGAGCTCGACGGGCGCGGCGGCGCCACGGTGTATGTGGGCTCGGCGAACGTGGGCCAAGGCCTGGAAACCGTGTGCGCGCAGATCGCCGCGGAGGCGCTCGACCTGCCGATGGAGAAGATCCGCGTGCTGCACGGCTCGACCACCCATCTCAAGGAAGGCTTCGGCGCCTTTCATTCGCGCTCGGTGGTGATGGGCGGCTCGGCGATCCTGGATGCCGCGCAGAAATTGAAGGCCTCCGGTGCCAGGAGCGCGGAAGGCAGGTCGATGCGCGGACCGGGCACGTGCAAGTGGTGGATTACCTCATGGTCGAGGACGTCGGTCGCGTGATCAATCCGCTCACCGCGAACGGCCAGGCCGTGGGCGCCGTGGTGCAAGGGCTCGGCGGCACGCTGCTCGAGCATTTGCAGTACGACGCGGAAGGGCAATTCCTCACCGCCTCGCTCGCCGACTACCTGCTCCCGGGCGCCGACGACTTCCCCAGCATCCGCGCGATCATCACTGGGAACTCGCCCTCGCCGAACAATCCGCTCGGCGCCAAGGGCGCCGGCGAAGGCGGCATCGTGCCGGTGGGCGGTGTCGTGGCGAACGCGGTGGCTGCCGCGCTCGCTCCCCTCGGCGTCGAGCCGCGCGCGCTGCCGCTCTCGCCGCCGCGCGTCTGGGAACTGGTGAACGAGCGCCGGTAGTGGTGCTCTTCGTGTGCACCGGCAACATCTTCCGCAGCCTGACCGCCGAGTACGCGCTGCGCCGAGAGCTCGGCGCGCAAAGCGCCGTCGCGGTGGCATCCGCCGGCATCCACGACTACCCGCATGTG
>VBCP01000115.1 GCA_005888925.1 Betaproteobacteria bacterium
AAGAAGAAGCGCTGGGCGCTGGTCTATCCGAACTTCGAGTACGGGCAGTCGGCCGCTGGCTGGTTCAAGCAGATGATGAAGGAGAAGCAGCCCGATATCGAGTTCGTGACCGAGCAGGCCACGCCGCTCGGCAAGGTCGAGGCCGGGCCGGTAGTGCAGGCGCTCGCCGACGCCAGGGCCGACGGCATCTTCAATGTGTTGTTCGGGGCGGATCTGTCGCGCTTCGTGCGCGAGGGCACCACGCGCGGGCTGTTCAAAGAGAAAACGGTCGTCAGCCTGCTCTCCGGCGAGCCCGAATATCTCGATCCGCTGAAGGACGAAGCGCCGCAGGGCTGGATCGTCACCGGCTATCCGTGGGACAAGATCGACACGCCGGCGCACAAGACGTTCGTCGCCGCGTACCAGAAGCGCTTCAACGACTATCCGCGCCTCGGCTCGCTGGTGGGCTACATCACCATGCAGTCGGTCGCCGCGGGCATCGCCAAGGCGGGCGGCGCCGATACCGAGAAGCTGATCTCGGCGTTCGCCAACCTCAGGGTCGACACGCCGGCCGGGCCGGTGACTTATCGCGCGATCGATCACCAGAGCACCATGGGCGCCTGGGTCGGCAAGATCGCGATCGAAAAGGGCAAGGGCACGATGGTCGACATCAAGTACATCGACGGCGCCTCGGTGCAGCCAAGCGATGCCGAAGTGAGGAAGCTGCGCTCGGGGGAGTAAGCTGCCGCTAGAAGTCCTGGCGCTCCAGGCCTTGAACGGCCTGGCGAACGCCTCGTCGCTGTTTTTCCTGTCGGCGGGGCTGTCGCTGATTTTCGGCGTCACGCGCATCGTCAACATGGCGCACGGCTCGCTGTACATGCTGGGCGCCTACATCGCCTATACCTGCGCCACGAGCTTGGGCGGGGTGCTCGGCTTCTGGGGCGGCGTGCTCGCCACGGCGGCGGCGCTCGCGCTGCTGGGAGCATTGATAGAGATCGCGCTCCTGCGCCGCATCTATCACGCCGCCGAGCTGTTCCAGCTGCTGGCGACGTTCGCGCTGGTGCTGCTGCTGAGCGACGTCGTGGCGGCGCTCTGGGGCGTGGAAGACCTGCTCGGGCCGCGCGCCCCGGGCCTGCGCGGCTCGGTGGAGATCCTCGGCCGCCAGTTCCCCGAGTACGACCTCTTCCTCCTCGTCGTCGGCCCGGTGGTGCTCGTCGGCTTGCATCTGCTGCTCACGCGCACCCGCTGGGGGACGCTGGTGCGCGCGGCGACCCAGGACCGCGACATGGTGGCGGCGCTCGGCGTCGACCAGGCGAAGCTCTTTACCGCGGTCTTCGCGCTCGGCGCGGCGCTCGCCGGCCTCGGCGGCGCGCTCGAGACGCCGCGCCAGCCGGCGAACCTGGGCATGGACTTGAGCGCGCTCGGCGACGCGTTCGTCGTCGTGGTGGTCGGCGGCATGGGCTCGATTCCGGGCGCCTACGTGGCGGCGCTGCTGATCGCCGAGATCAAGGCCATCTGCATCGGCCTTGGCACGCAGACGATCGCCGGCATCCCGTTCAACTTCTCCAAGCTCACGCTGGTCGCCGAGTTCATCGTCATGGCCGTCGTGCTGATCGCGCGGCCCTACGGCCTGCTCGGCCGGGCGCAAGGCATGCCGCGCCATGCGGCGGCGATCCAGGACCCGATCGAGCCGGCGGGCCGCCGCGCGCGACTTCTGGCGCTCGCCGTGCTGGCCGCGCTGCTATGCGTGCCGCTGCTCGCCAAGGCGTCGCCGTACACCCTGGTGCTGGGCATCGATGTGCTGATCGCCGTGCTGTTCGCCGCGAGTCTGCACTTCATCGCGGGGCCGGGCGGCATGCATTCGTTCGGCCACGCCGCGTACTTCGGTCTGGGCTGTTACGGCGCCGGGCTGCTGCTCAAGCTCGCTGGCTTCCCCATGGCGGGCGCGATTGCCGCTGCGCCGCTGGTCGCGGCGCTCGGGGCGGCGATTTTCGGCTGGTTCGCGGTGCGCCTCTCCGGCGTGTATCTCGCGATGCTGACGCTCGCCTTCGCGCAGATCGTGTGGGCCATCGTGTTCCAGTGGGAAGCCCTCACCGGCGGCTCCAACGGCGTGCTCGGCATCTGGCCGACGGCGCCCTTCAACAGCGCATGGGTCTATTACCTGCTGGTGCTCGCGCTCACCTTGGCCGGGGTGTTGGCGATGCGCCGCATCCTCTTTTCGCCCTTCGGCTACGCGATGCGCGCCGGGCGCGATTCGCCGCTGCGCGCCGAGGCGACCGGCATCGCGGTGCTGAAGGTGCACTGGATCGCGTTCATCATCGCCGGCACGGTATGCGGACTGGCGGGCGCGCTGTTCGCGTTCGCGAAAGGCGGCATCTCTCCGGAGACCATCCACGTCTCGCGCTCGATCGACGGCCTGGTGATGGTGCTGCTCGGCGGCATGCACGAGCTCGCCGGCCCGCTGGTTGGCGCGCCGGTGTTCACGCTGCTGCAGGACTCGGTGATGCGGCAGACGCCGTACTGGCGCGGCGTGCTCGGCGTCGTCATCCTGGCGCTGGTGCTGGTGTTTCCGATGGGCATTGCCGGCACGATCGCCGGCTGGGCGAAGCGGGTGGCCCGATGAAACCGCTTCTCGAGGTGCGCGGCCTGCAGAAATCGTTCGGCGGCGTGCGCGCGGTCGACCGGGTGAGCTTCGCGCTCGGCGAGGGCGAGTTCCTGGCGCTCATCGGTCCCAACGGCGCCGGCAAGTCCACCTGCTTCAACATGGTGAACGGCCAGCTCGGCGCCGATGCCGGCGAGGTGCTGCTCGGCGGCGAGGCGATCCTCGGCCTCGCGCCCCGCCAGATCTGGCGCAAGGGCGTCGGACGCACCTTCCAGGTCGCGGCCATCTGGGGCTCGCTCACGGTGCGCGAGAACGTGCAGCTGGCGCTTCTTTCGCATGCCGGCGAAGTGTTCCGCTTCTGGCGGCCGGCCGCCGAGCGCCACCGCGAGCGGGCGCTCGAGCTCCTCGCGGACGTCGGCATGCAAGCGCAAGCGGCAAGACCCGCGCGCGAGCTGGCGTACGGCGACGTGAAGCGCGTCGAGCTCGCGGTGGCTCTCGCCAACGAGCCGCGCCTGCTCCTCATGGACGAGCCGACCGCTGGCATGGCGCCGCGCGAGCGCAACGAGATCATCTCGCTCACCAAGCGGCTGGTGCGCGAGCGCGGCATCTCAGTGCTCTTCACGGAGCACTCGATGGACGTGGTGTTCGCCCATGCCGACCGCATCATCGTGCTGGCACGCGGCCAGCTCATCGCCGAGGGCGACGCGCGCGCGATCCAGGACGATGCCAGGGTGCAGGAGGTCTACTTCGGCACGGGCCGCAGCTTCCGGCGCCCATCCGCATGATGCTCGAAGCCGACAAGCTCTGTGCGTGGTACGGCGCCGCGCAGATCCTGTTCGACGTCTCGTTCGACGTCGGCCGCAGCGAAGTGGTGGCACTCATGGGCCGCAACGGCGCCGGCAAGAGCACCACCCTGAAGGCGATCATGGGTCTGGTCGGGCGCCGCGCCGGTGGCGTGCGCTTCGACGGCACGGAGCTCCTGCGCCTTGAGACCTTCCAGATCGCGCGGCTCGGCCTGGGCTGGGTGCCGGAAGATCGCCGCATTTTCACCGACCTCAGCGTGCGCGAGAACCTCGATGTCGGCCGCCGCCCGGCGAACGGCGGCCCAGCGTGGAGCGAAGAGCGGGTCTTCGAGCTGTTTCCGAACCTGGCCGAAATGCGCGAGCGCCCCGGCGGGCGCATGAGCGGCGGCGAGCAGCAGATGCTCACCGTGGCACGCACGCTCATGGGCAATCCGCGCATGGTGCTGTTCGATGAGCCGTCCGAAGGCGTCGCGCCGCTCGTCGTCGAACGCATGGCCGAGGCCATCGTCGAGATGAAGCAGCTAGGACTGTCGGTGCTGCTCTCCGAGCAGAACCTGCATTTCGCGGCGCTGGTCTCGGATCGCGTCTACATACTGGAAAAGGGCCACATCAGCTGGTCCGGCGCGATGCGCGAGCTCGAAGCCAGCGCGCAGGTGCAGCGCCAGTTCCTCGGCGTGTGAATCAGGCGGCCTTACGCTCGGCGGGCGGCGGCAGCTGGGCGAGGCAGCGCCCGATCCAGAGCGCGGTGAGCTTCTCCTGCACGCCGTTCTGCGCCAGGCGCTGGGCAAGGGCGCCGAAGTCGACCTGGTCGAGCGGCTGATCCTGGTTGAAGCACGAGAAGACGTAGGTGGTCTTGCCGCTCACCGGATCGACGTGCGGCTGCAGGCACTGCGCGCAGATCTCCTTCATCATGCATTGCATCGGCGAGTTGATCGAGCCGATGGCGATGTGGTCCTTCTTCAGGTACGGCGCCAGGACCCCATGCCGCGCCGCGGCTACCGCAGCCATCATGCGGTCCGAGCCGATGGCGATGACGCGATTGGCGGCGGCGAAAGCAATCGGCTGCGCCCCGACCGCGCCGCTCGCATAGGCCTGCATCGCCTGCACGATGTTGCCGACAAAGGCACGGTCCTGCGGCCGGCGCGGCGCGAAGCCGGGCGGCTCATCGCAGCACCACACGACCACGTCCGAGGCGGCCTCGATGTCCTCGACGCGATAGCGATCGCCAACGTGTTTGTAGCCGGCGAAGTAAACCACTTTGGAACCGGCTGCTCGTAGCGCGCGGCCGATGGAGAAGAGCACCGCGTTACCCAGGCCGCCGCCCGCGAGCACCACGGTTTCATCCGTCGGGATTTCGGTGGGCGTGCCCGTCGGTCCCATGAGCACGACCGGCTCTCCAGGGCGCAAATAGGCGAGCAGATCGCCCGACCCGCCCATCTCGAGCGCGATCACTGAGATCAGTCCCTTTTCGCGGTCGACCCACGCGCCCGTAAGCGCGAGGCCTTCCATGGCGAGCGTCGTGCCGGGCACCCGTAGGGCAAAGCGCTCGTAGTTCTGCATGCGGTAGAACTGGCCGGGCTGGAAGCGCCGCGCCGCGATCGGCGCGCGCAATACCACCTCGACGATGGTCGGCGTCAGACGCCGCACTTCGTGGACTACGGCGCGCAGATCGCGATTCAGGCGCGCGAGGAAGCTGGCGTCGTCCTCAGCGGCGCTCGGCGAGCGCTGCAATAGGAGATGGCTCACGACTGGGTAGCCCTGCTTGGCGCTGCCCATCGCTTTCACCACGTTGCCGAAGTAGGACGGATGCAGATCGCCGAAGAAGCTCATGAAGCGACCGTCCGGATAGCGGTGCAGCAGCACTTCAGGTCGCTTCGGCTTGGCGGTGTGGCGCTCGGGCCGTACGGGAGCGCCAGTCTCATCGGTGGCGAGGAAGTATTTGCCGTCGAGCGCAAGGCTCACGCCCTCCTCGCGCGCGAGCACGGTGTTTGGCTGCGTGCCCGCGGCGATGAGCACCGAACGCGCTGGCAGCTCGACCTCTTTGCCCTCGACGGCGAAGACCACCGCGCGCGCGTGCTCATAAGCGTCCACTTCGATCCGGCTGGGCGTCAGGCCCTCGGCGAACACGACGCCCTCCTCGAGTGCCTTCTCGACTTCCTCATGGTTCAGCGTGTAGGACGGGCTGTCGATGAGCCGGCGCCGATAGGCGATCGTCGAGCCGCCCCAGGACTTGAGCAGGCCGAGACGTTCC
>VBCP01000010.1 GCA_005888925.1 Betaproteobacteria bacterium
TCAAGGCTCCTGCCAACGACGCGTTCATCAAGAAGTGGTCCGCGTATGCCAAGGCGAAGAACATCCCCGGCCACAAGGACAAGCCGCTCACCAACGACCCGATGGAAGCCACCAACATCGGCGTCTACATGTGGAAGCAGGCGGTCGAGAAGGCGAAGAGCTTCGACGTCGCGAAGGTCACCGCCGCCATGGCGGGACAAACCTTCACGGCGCCTTCGGGCATCACCTCCAAGATGGACGAGAAGAACCACCACCTGCACAAGGCGGTGTTCATCGGCGAGGTGAAGGCCGACGGCCAGTTCAACGTGGTGTGGAAGACCAAGGGGCCGATCAAGGCCCAGCCGTGGAGTCCGTTCATCGCGGGCAACGACAAGAAGAAGGACGAGCCCGCGCTGATGGCCGACAAGAAAATGTAAGGTGCGCTGCGCGCTAAAAAAGGCCGCCTTTGTCGCGGCCTTTTTCATATCCCTGCCGGTGCTCGCGCTCGAGCGCGCTGCGGTCGAAAAGCTCGCCTTCGGCGAAGGCGACGAGCGCATCGCGGCCATCGCGGCACTCGTGGCCGAGGGCGATCCAAAAGCGCGCGAGGTGCTGAAGGCGCTCGCCGAGGGTGAGATGCAGACCTCGGGGAAGCAGGTGTTCATCGTGCGCGGCGACAAGGCCATCGACGCCTTCACCGGAGCCGAGGGCGCGCTCCCGCCGGATCGGGAAGATGTGGTGGCGAATAACCGCCTGCGCGGCGCCATCGGCGATGCGCTCGCGGTGCTGAACCTGCTATCGCCCGAGAGGAGCGAGCGCCTCGCCTCCGCCAAGGCGCTCGCCGGCGGCGCCGATAGCGCGATGTACCCGCTGATCGAGAAAGCCTTGGCGAAGGAGACCGACGCCGAGGTCCGCGGTCTGCTCGAAATCATCGCCGCCGGCATGCAGCTCAAGGCGCAATCGCGCGACGCGCGCCTTGCGGCCATCCGCACGCTGGGCCGTTCTTCCAACCCGAACTCGAAGACGCTGCTCCTCGAGGTGGCGGGCGATGCCGATCCCGACATCCGCCGCGAGGCGCGCATGAGCCTCGAGGCGGTGGAGAAGCGCCTCGCGTGGGGCGAATGGCTGGGGCTCGCCTTCGCCGGCGTCTCGCTCGGCTCGATCCTGCTGCTTGCCGCGCTCGGGCTCGCGATCACCTACGGCGTGATGGGCGTCATCAACATGGCGCATGGCGAGCTGATCATGATCGGCGCTTACACCACTTACGTCGTGCAGAACGCCTTTCGCGGCTCGGCCCATTTCGACTGGTACCTCGCCGCCGCGGTGCCGGCCGCCTTCGTCGCGGCCTTTTTCATATCCCTGCCGGTGCTCGCGCTCGAGCGCGCTGCGGTCGAAAAGCTCGCCTTCGGCGAAGGCGACGAGCGCATCGCGGCCATCGCGGCACTCGTGGCCGAGGGCGATCCAAAAGCGCGCGAGGTGCTGAAGGCGCTCGCCGAGGGTGAGATGCAGACCTCGGGGAAGCAGGTGTTCATCGTGCGCGGCGACAAGGCCATCGACGCCTTCACCGGAGCCGAGGGCGCGCTCCCGCCGGATCGGGAAGATGTGGTGGCGAATAACCGCCTGCGCGGCGCCATCGGCGATGCGCTCGCGGTGCTGAACCTGCTATCGCCCGAGAGGAGCGAGCGCCTCGCCTCCGCCAAGGCGCTCGCCGGCGGCGCCGATAGCGCGATGTACCCGCTGATCGAGAAAGCCTTGGCGAAGGAGACCGACGCCGAGGTCCGCGGTCTGCTCGAAATCATCGCCGCCGGCATGCAGCTCAAGGCGCAATCGCGCGACGCGCGCCTTGCGGCCATCCGCACGCTGGGCCGTTCTTCCAACCCGAACTCGAAGACGCTGCTCCTCGAGGTGGCGGGCGATGCCGATCCCGACATCCGCCGCGAGGCGCGCATGAGCCTCGAGGCGGTGGAGAAGCGCCTCGCGTGGGGCGAATGGCTGGGGCTCGCCTTCGCCGGCGTCTCGCTCGGCTCGATCCTGCTGCTTGCCGCGCTCGGGCTCGCGATCACCTACGGCGTGATGGGCGTCATCAACATGGCGCATGGCGAGCTGATCATGATCGGCGCTTACACCACTTACGTCGTGCAGAACGCCTTTCGCGGCTCGGCCCATTTCGACTGGTACCTCGCCGCCGCGGTGCCGGCCGCCTTCATCGTCTCCGGGCTCGTCGGCATGGCGCTCGAGCGCAGCGTGATCCGCTGGCTCTACGGCCGGCCGCTCGAGACGCTGCTCGCCACCTGGGGCCTGAGCCTCATCCTGATCCAGGCGGTGCGCACGCTCTTCGGCGCACAGAACGTCCAGGTCGAGAACCCGGCGTTCATGTCGGGCGGCATCCAGGTGCTCTCGAACGTCGTGCTGCCCTGGAGCCGGATCTACATCGTGCTCTTCGTCGCCTGCGTGCTGGCGGCCATGTGGCTGCTTCTCGCCCGCACGCGCCTGGGCCTATTTATCCGCGGCGTGACGCAGAACCGCGCGATGGCCTCGTGCGTCGGCGTACCGACCGCGCGGGTCGATACCTGGGCCTTCGGCCTGGGCTCCGGCATCGCCGGCCTCGCGGGCTGTGCGCTCTCACAGCCCGGCAACGTCGGCCCCGATCTCGGCCAGGGATATATCGTCGACTCGTTCCTGGTCGTGGTGTTCGGCGGCGTCGGCCAGCTCGCGGGCACCGTCTACGCCGCACTGGTGCTTGGGTTCGCGAACAAGCTGCTGGAATCCTGGTCGGGCGCGGTGCTCGCGAAGATCGCGGTGCTCGTCTTCATCATCCTGTTCATCCAGCGCCGGCCGCAGGGCCTGTTCGCGCTGCGCGGCCGCGTGGCCGACTGATGCAGCGCCTTTACGGGCACCGCGGCTGGACGCTGCTGTCGATTGGAGCGCTGATCGCGTTCATCGTCTTTCCGCTATTCAACCTGGTCGTCCCCGCCGGCCATCCGCTGCACCTCTCGAACTTCTGGGTGACGCTCGCCGGCAAGATCATGTGCTACGCGATCGTGGCGGTCGCGCTCGATCTCGTCTGGGGCTACGCCGGCATCCTGTCGCTCGGCCACGGTCTGTTCTTCGCGCTCGGCGGCTATGCCATGGGGATGTATCTCATGCGCCAGATCGGCCGCGAAGGCCAGTATCAGGCCGATCTGCCGGACTTCATGGTGTTCCTCGACTGGAAGGAATTTCCCTGGCAGTGGTGGATGACCGACCACTTCTGGTGGGCGGCGCTCCTGGTCGTGCTGGTGCCCGGGCTGCTCGCGTTCGTCTTCGGCTTCTTTGCCTTTCGCTCGCGTGTCAAAGGGGTCTACTTCTCCATCACCGGCTTCGGCGGCAACAACGGCTTCACTGACTTCAAGCGGATCGTCGGCTTCCCGATCACCACGCCGGGGACGCGGATGGCGCTCTTCGCGATTACCGCATTTACATTAATTGGAACCCTCTTGCTGGCGCGATGGGTCGTGACGTCGAAGTTCGGCCGTGTGCTGTCCGCGATCCGCGATGCCGAGCAGCGCGTCATGTTCTGCGGCTACGACCCGGTGCACTACAAGGTCGCGATCTTCACCGCCTCGGCCGTGCTGTGCGGCATCGCCGGCGCGCTCTACGTGCCGCAGGTCGGCATCATCAATCCGAGCGAGATGTCGCCGGCGAACTCGATCGAGATCGCCATCTGGGTGGCGGTCGGCGGCCGCGGCACGCTGGTCGGGCCGCTGCTCGGGGCGGGGCTCGTGAACGGCGCCAAGAGCTACTTCACCGTGGCCTTTCCGGAGTACTGGCTGTATTTCCTCGGCCTCATCTTCATCATCGTCACCTTGTTCATGCCACGTGGTGTGATCGGCCTGTTGAGCCGCCGATGATGGCCGCCACAGCTGCCGAAGTGAACGTCGCTCATGGCGTCGTCCTTTACCTCAACGGCATCACCGTGAGCTTCGACGGCTTCAAGGCGCTGAACAACTTGTCGCTGACGATCGACGCCGGCGAGCTGCGCTGCGTCATCGGGCCCAACGGCGCGGGCAAGACGACGATGATGGACGTCATCACCGGCAAGACGCGGCCCGACGACGGCAGCGTGTTCTTCAACCAGAGCGCCGACCATCTTCGAGCCGCTCACGGTATTTGAAAATTTGGAGCTGGCGATGAAGGCCGACAAGCGCGCGCGCACCACGCTCTTCTCCACGCTGAGCTCGGAGGAGCGCGGCCGCATCGAGGCGACGATGCGCCTGGTCCGCCTGGACGGCGAGCCTGGACGTGTCGCCGGCCTGCTGTCGCACGGCCAGAAGCAATGGCTCGAGATCGGCATGCTGCTGATGCAGGAGCCGAAGCTCCTGTTGCTCGACGAGCCGGTCGCGGGGATGAGCGACGAAGAGACCGAGCGCACCGCGGAGCTTTTCGTGTCGCTCGCCGGCGCGCATTCCCTGGTCGTCGTCGAGCACGACATGGCTTTCATCGAAACCATCGCGCGCAAGGTGACGGTGCTGCACGAGGGCTCGGTGCTCGCCGAAGGGCCGATGGAAAAGGTGCAGAACGATCCCCGGGTGATCGAGGTCTACCTTGGTCGGTAATTTGGTAATTGAGGGCCTGAATCAGTACTACGGCGGCAGCCACATCCTGCGCAACCTCAGCTTCGAGGTGCCGGCGGGCAAGGT
>VBCP01000566.1 GCA_005888925.1 Betaproteobacteria bacterium
GGAATCGTGATGGTCAGCGTGGCGGGCAGGCGGGTGAGGAAGATCGCCGAGACCTGCTCGCGCGTCATCCAGCTCTTGCCGAAATCGAAGCTGAGGATCTCGCGCACGAAGATGCCGAGCTGCGTGTACCAGGGCCGGTCGAGCCCCAGCTCGCGCCGGATGGCGTCGATCTGCTCCTGGCTCGCCACCTGGCCCGCCAGGATCTGCGACGGGTCGCCGCCGAAGAGCTTGAACAGGACGAAAATGAGCAGGATGACCCCGGCGAGGGTGGGGACCATCTGCCAAAGCCTGCGTAAGATATAGGCCGTCATGATCTGGTGGCGCGCCGCGATTCTAGCCTGCGTCCTGATTGCCCCGCCCGCGGCGGCCGAGAAGGTCCTGCGCTATGCGTTCCAGATCGCGGAGACCGGGTTCGACCCGGTGCAGATCAACGACCTCTATTCGAGCATCATCCTCGCGCACATCTTCGACGCGCCCTACCAGATCGACTACCTGGCGCGCCCGTTCAAGGTTAGGCCGAACACTGCGGCCGCCATGCCGGAAATCAGCGCCGACGGCAAGGTATGGACCATCCGGATTAAGCCCGGCATCTACTTCGCCGACGATCCGGCGTTCCGCGGCAGGAAGCGCGAGCTGACCGCGCAGGACTACGTCTACTCGCTCAAGCGCCACTGGGATCCGACGAGCAAGTCTCCGAATCTCTATCTCCTCGACAAGCAAGTCGTCGGCATGGACGCGGTGCGCAAGCAGGCGCTTGCCGGCGGCAAGTTCGACTACGACCGAGAGGTCGAGGGCCTGCGCGCGATCGACCGCTATACGTTCCGCATCGCGCTCACTGAGCCGGCGCCAAACCTGATCTATGACTTAACCTTCTGCACGCTGGCCTGCGCCGTGGCGCGCGAAGTCATCGAAGCTTATCCAGACCGCACGATGGAGAAGCCGGTTGGCACCAACGCCTACCGGCTCGCCCAGTGGAAGCGCTCCTCGCGCATCGTGCTCGAGCGCAACCCGAACTACCGCGAGCGCTATTTCGATGCCGAGGCAGCCGCCGACGACCCGGTGGCGCAGGCGATCGCCGCCCGCATGCGCGGCAAGCGCCTGCCGCAGATCGACCGCGTCGAGGTGTACATCATCGAGGAATCGCAGCCGCGCTGGCTCGCCTTTCTCAACGCCGAGCATGATCTGATCGACCGTGTGCCGTTCGAATACGTCAGTCTCGCAGCGCCCGAAGGACGTCTCGCGCCTCACCTGCAGAAGAGGAAGGTCCAGCTCGACCGTAGCAACGAGTTCGACATGACGTTTTTCTACTTCGGCATGGAGCATCCGCTGGTCGGCGGCTATACGGCCGAGAAGGTGGCGCTGCGCCGCGCTATTGCGCTCGCCGTGGACTCGCAGGAATGGATCCGCGCGCTCTACTACGGACAGGCGACGGTGGCGCAGTCGACCGTGCCGCCGGGCGCCTACGGTTTCGATCCCGAAGTCGCCGGGCCGCTCGCGGAATACAACCCGGCTAAGGCCAAGGCGCTGCTCGACATCTATGGCTACGTCGACCGCGACGGCGACGGCTACCGCGAAGCGCCCGACGGCTCGAAACTCGTGCTCGAAATGGCGACCGAAGCCGACAGCCTCGGCAAGAAGCAGGACGAGCTATGGCGCAAGCACATGGATCGCATCGGCATCAGGATGGAATTCATCAAAAAGCAATGGCCCGAGCATCTGCGCGCTTCGCGCGCCGGCAAGCTGATGATGTGGCGCCTGGGATGGATAGCTGGCGACCCCGATGCCGATACGTTCTACACTATCCTCTACGGGCCGAACAAAGGGCAGTCGAACCAGTCGCGCTTCGATCTGCCGGCGTGGAACGTGCTCTACGAGAAGGCGAAAGTGCTGCCGAACGGCTCCGAACGCGACCGTCTGTACCGCGAGATGGACAAGCTCTTCTTCGCCTACGCTCCGCTAAAGCCGCTCGCGCACCGCGTGATCACCGGCCTCGCGCATCCGTGGCTGGTCGGCTATCGCCGGAATCCCGTGAAGCGGGACTTTTGGCAGTACCTAGATATCGACGAGTCAGTTCTTCCAGCACAGCACGTTCGAGCAGGCCGGGCGGCAGCAGCCCCTGCGCAATGACCAGGTCGTGAAACTGGCGCTGGTCGAAGCGCGGCCCCAGCGCAATCTCGGCCTTGAGACGCAATTCGCGCAGGCGCGCATAGCCGTACAGATAGGAGACAGCCTGCCCTGGCCCGTAGAACGCGTAGCGGTCCGCTTCCTGTTGCGCCATCGGCTCGGACAGGACCACTTCGCTCATGAGGAAATCCTTCGACCCGGCCGGCGTCATCGTGCCCAGATTGACCATCGGGTCGAGAAAAGCTCGCGCCGCGCGCAGCAGGCGGAGCTGCAGCGCGAAGAGCTGCCCGTCGGATGGAAAGTACGGGAGCATGAGGCTCTCGGCGTAGAGTCCCCAGCCCTCGGCATTGGTGCTGTTGAAGGCGAACGCG
>VBCP01000112.1 GCA_005888925.1 Betaproteobacteria bacterium
AGATCGAGGCGCTGGCACGCGAGAAGCTGCTGCAGAAAATGAATTCGCCCTACGTCGACGAAGTGCTGCTGCCGCAGACGCTGCCGGCGCACGGCGAGTGGACGCCCGACCGCCTGAACCTCCTGGTCTACGCCTACAACACCGATGCCTTGAAGCGCGCCGAACTACCCAAGACCTGGCCGCAGCTGCTCGAAGCGAAGTGGAAAAAGCGCATCGGCATGGAATCGACCAACGTCGAGTGGTTCGCGGCGCTGGTCGAAGCGATGGGCGAAAAGAACGGACTGGAGCTCTTTCGCAAGCTCGGCGACAACGGCGTCGCGGTGCGCACCGGCCATACCCACAGCACCGGGCGCGTCATCGCCGGCGAGATTCCGCTGATGCTCGGCGTCTTCAGCCACGACGTCGACCGCATGAAAGTCAAAGGCGCGCCGGTCGACTGGTTCGTCCTGCCGCCGGCGGTCGTGCTGCCTTCTGCGGTCGCCGTCTCGCGCCGCGCGACGCATCCCCACGCCGCGGCGCTGTTCTACGACTACATGCTCACCGATGGCCAGAAGTTCTACACCGAGGTCTATCGCGTGCCAGCGAACAAGAACTACGACACGCACGTGCGCCGCCTAGTGCGCGAGCGCCACCCGATCGCGGTCGTGAACGCGCACGAAGCGATCGACGACTACGACAAGTGGCACGGCCTCTACAAGAAGCTGATCGTCGACCGCTCGCAGCACTAGCGCAAGTTGTGATCCGTCGCGCGCCGCACGGTCGCGCTTTCGACAGAAAGCGTGCCGCCGCTGCCGAACTGCAGGCGCGCGTTGGCCAGCTCGACCCTGACGACCTGCCCGGTGCCGGCGGCGGCCTGCAGGATGGCGAGCAGCGCGCCGGACTTGCGGATCGCGCCGCCCTTCCAGCTCTCGACCATCGCGTAGAACGGCCGACCCTGGGTCAGCGTGGCGGTGATGCTCGCCGGCCCGCCGCGCAGATCCCTCACCTCGACGACCGAAGGCTCAGCGCCGCGATATTGCTCGAACCAGAACCGCCGGTGACGACGAGGCGGATATTCTGTCCCTCGGCGCGGACCTCGGAGACCTGGCCCTCCATCCATAAGCCGACACCCTCGCCTTTGGCGAGGACGGCCGCGGGAAGAAGGGCGACTGCGGCGAACGCCGCCGGCAGGAGGCCGCGCATCCACCGGTGAACGCTCGGCTAGCGCGGCGGTTGACCAGCTTCGAACAACTCGATGACGTTGCCGTCCGGATCTTCCAGCAGGATCTGCTTGCCGCCGGGTCCGACCACCACCTCGTTGCGGAAGCGCAGGCCGGTCCGCTTCATGTCCGCCACGCGCGACACGAGGTCATCGACTTCGAGGACGAAACGATTCCAGCCGCCCGGCTCGGGACGTCGCCCATCGGGCATGGCGCGGGCGGCGGAGCTCTTCGGTCCGGCGAGCCAGAGCGTGAGGTCCTTGTTGGAGACGCGGGCAAAGGCCGGCGCCATGCTTTGATCCAGCTTGAAGCCGAGCGTCTGCGTGTAGAAAGCTATGGAGCGCTCGACGTCGCTGACCAGGTACCTGACGGTCGCCATTCAACCGCCCAGGGCGCGGAACAGATCGGCGATCGCGGCACGCTGCGAGCGCAGCGCCTCGATGCGCGCGATGCGCGCGGCGAGGAGCCCCCGCTCGGCGTCGATCACGTCGAGCTGGCTCGAGATGCCGTTCTGGTAGCGCAGCTGCGCGAGGCGCAGCGACTGCGCGAGCGCCTGCTCGCGCGCCGACTCGGCCTCGTAGCTCTCGCGCGAGCGCGTCTGGCCGGCGAGCGCCGTGCGCACTTCGCTGAAGGCGTTCTGGATCGATTTCTGGTATTGGGCGAGCGCCGCGCGCTCGCGGGCGCGAGCGGCGTCGGTGCGCGCTTCCAGGCGCCCGCCGGCGAAGATCGGCTGCGTGACGGCGGCGGCGACCAGCCACAGGCTGGCCGGACCGGTGAAGAGGCTCGAGAGCGCGGCGCTCTCGCGGCCGGCGGCGCCGGTGAGGACGATCGAGGGGAACATCTCCGCGCGGGCGGCTTCGATGCGCGCGTGCGACGCGGCGAGGCGCCGCTCGGCTTCGACCAGATCGGGCCGGCGCAGCAGCAGCTCCGAGGGCAGCCCCGCCGGCAGCACCGCGGCGTGCAGCGACTGGTCGAAGATCGTGGTGCGGCCGACCTCCGCCTCGAAGATCTGCTTCGGGCTGCGGCCGAGGAGCACGGCGAGCGCGGCTTCCTCCTGGTCGCGCGCGCGCTCGAGCGGCGGCAGCTGCGCGCGCACCGCGGCGGTCTCGGCCGAAGCGCCGCTTCTGCAGGCCGAGCGCGTCGGAGCGCAGGTTGACGTTCCTATTGGTCATCGCGAGCTGCTCGTCGAAGGCGCGCAGCGCGAAGTACGACTTCACCACCTGGGCGGTGAGCGCGAGACGCACGCCGTCGCGCGCCGCTTCGCTCGCCTGCAGGTCGGCGCGCGCCGCCGAGGCGCCGGCGCGCAGCCGGCCGAAAACGTCGACCTCCCAGGAGACGTTGAGCGTCGCGCGGTAGTCGCTGTACTGCGTCGGGATGCCCGGGAAGAAAGTCGCGGTGCTCTTCGAGTTCTGCTGGCGCTGGGCGCCGCCGCGCGCGTCCACGGTCGGCATCTGTGCGCCGCGCGCATCGGCGACGAGCGCGCGCGCCTCGTCGACGCGCGCGGCGGCGATGACGAGGTCGGTGTTTTGCGCGATGGCCTCGTCCACCAGCTTGTCGAGCTCGCCGTCCTGGTAGATGTGCCACCAGCGGCCGTCCTCGGCAAAGCGCTGTGCGCTTTCCTTCCACGCGGTCGGCAGCTCTATACGCGGCGGCTGCGCCGGAGGCGTGCTGGCGCAGGCGGTTAGAAAAACCAGGCTACTGAGGAGGATGCGGCGCATGGTGCGGAGGCAGAGTGTGGGTATGGGTGATGGTGCGCGAGCGCTCGACTTCGGCGCGGATCTCATCGGTGCTGCGTTGCTCCCGCAGCCGCCGCGTGGCGAGCAGCTTGAAGAACATCGGCACGAAGAAGATGGCGAGGAAGGTGGCCGCCAGCATGCCGCCCATGACGCCGGTGCCGACCGAGCGGCGCGCGCCGGCGCCGGCGCCCGTCGAGAACGCGAGCGGCATCACGCCGAAGATGAAGGCGAGCGAGGTCATCAGGATCGGGCGGAACCGCAGCCGCGCCGCCTCCAGCGCGGAAGCGGCGGGTGACAGGCCTTCGCGCTCCTTCAATTCCGCGAATTGCACGATCAGGATCGCATTCTTCGCCGCAAGGCCAAGGAGAGTGACGAGGCCGATCTGGAAGTAGACGTCGTTGCTATAGCCGCGCAGCCAGACCGCGGCGAGCGCGCCGAAGGTGCCAAAGGGCAGCGCGAGCAGCACCGAGAAGGGCAGCGACCAGCGCTCGTACTGCGCGGCGAGGATCAGGAACACCATGATCACCGCGAGGCCGAGCGCGATTACTGACGTGCCTCCCGACTTCTTCTCCTGGTAGGAAGCGCCGCCCCAGTCGAAGCTGAAGTCGGGCGGCAGCACTTCGGAAGCGACGCGCTCGGCTTCGGCGATCGCCTGCCCGGACGAGACGCCCGGCGCGGCCTGGCCGAACATTTTTACTGCCGGAAGATTGTTGAAGCGCGTGAGCGAATCCGGGCCCGAGGCATAGCGCACGTTGGCGAGCGAGCGCAGCGGGATCATGTCTCCCTTGTCCGAACGCACGTAGAGGTCGCCGACCGAGTCCGGGCTCTTCCTGAACTCGGGCTCGGCCGACATCAGCACCTGCCAGGTGCGGCCGTACTTGTTGAAGTCGTTGACGTAGTAGTTGCCGAGCGTCGCCGCGAGCGCGCCGTAGAGCTCGCCGAGCGGCACGCCGAGCGCCTTCGCCTTGTCGCGGTCGACGTCGACGTAGAGCTGCGGCGTCGCGGGGCGCCACAGCGTCTGCACGAAAGCGAAGCTCGGGTCCTTCATCGTGCGCTGCATGAACTGGCCCATCACCTCGGCGAGGCGCTTTGCTCCACCCTCGCCGCGGTTCTGCAGGTAGAGCTCGAAGCCGCCGGCGGTGCCGAGGCCGAAGATCGGCGGCGGTCCGAACGCGAGTACCAGGCCTTCCTTGATGCCCCCGGTCTTCATGAAAAGATCGCCCACCACCATCTTGGTGTCGACCTTGCGCTCGTCCCACGGCTTCTGCGTGACGAAGATGGTGGCGGCGTTGTTGCGGAAGTAACCGCCGAGGAAGTCGAAGCCGGTGAAGGCGACCACGTCCTCGTTATTCGGATTGGACCGGATCGCTTCCAGGACTTTCGCCACGACCTTGTCGGTGCGCTCGAGCGTCGCGCCGTCGGGCAGGATCACCGCGGCGATATAGAAGCCCTGATCCTCGTCGGGCACGAGGCTCCCCGGCGTGATGCGCCACAAGAACGTGGCGAGCGCCACCATGCCGCCGAAGAGCACTACCCCGACTGCGGCGCGCCGGATCATCCAGCCGACGCCGTCGGTGTAGCGCTTGGTGGTCTTCAGGAAGCCAGCGTTGAACCAGTTGAAAAAGCCGCCCGGCAGCTTGTGCTCGCGCTTGAGGATCAGCACGCAGAGTGATGGCGTCAGCGTCAGCGCGACCACGCCGGAAATCACGACCGCGATGGCGATGGTCACCGCGAACTGGCGGTAGAGCTCGCCGGCGAGGCCGCCGAGGAAGGCGATCGGCACGAACACCGAGCACAGCACCAGCACGATCGCGATCACCGGCCCCGCCACCTCGCGCATCGCCTTGATCGCGGCATCGCGCGCCGGCAGATGCTCCTCGTGCATGATGCGCTCGATGTTCTCCAGCACGACGATCGCATCGTCGACCACGATGCCTATCGCGAGCACCATGCCGAAGAGCGTCAGCGTGTTGATGGAGTAGCCCAGCAGATATAGGCCGGCGAAGGTGCCGATCAGCGACACCGGCACGGCGGCGATCGGGATCAGCGTGGCGCGCCAGTTCTGGAGAAAAAGGAATACCACCAGCAGCACGAGCAGCATCGCCTCGCCGAGCGTGATCAGCACCTCGCGGATCGAGACGCGCACGAACTTGGTCGTGTCGTAAGGCACCGAATAGACCAGCCCCGGCGGGAAGCGCCCCTTGATCTCGTCGACCGTCTTCACCACGTCGTCGGCGACCTTGAGCGCATTCGCGCCGGGCAGCAGGAACACGCCGATCAGCGTGGTCTGCGTGCCGTTCAGCCGGCCGATGAACTCGTAGTCTTTCGACGCCAGCTCGACGCGCGCCACGTCCTTCAGCCGCAGGCTCGAGCCGTCGGGGTTGGCGCGCACGATGATGTTCTCGAACTCGCGCACGTCCGCCAGGCGTCCTTTCGTGGTGATGGTGTAGACCAGCTCCTGCGGCCCGCCGCTGGGCGACTGGCCGATCTTGCCGGCGGCGAACTGCGCGTTCTGCTCGTTCAGCGCGCGGATCAAATCATTCGGCGTCAGCCGTAATTGGGTCAGGCGATCGGGCCGAACCCAGATCCGCATCGCGTAGTCCTTGGCGCCGAAGATCTGCACGTTGGTCGTGCCGGGGACGCGCTTCAGCGCATCGAGCACGTTCAGCGTCACGTAGTTGCTGATGGTGAGGTTGTCGTAGCGGTTGTCCGGCGAATAGAACGCCAGCACCTGCAGGAAGGCGGACGAGCCCTTGACTACCGTCACGCCCTGCCGGCGCACCTCTTCGGGCAGCCGCGCCTCGGCCTGCTTGACGCGGTTGTTGACGTCGACGGTCGCCTGGTCGGCGTTGGTGCCGATGTCGAAGGTGACCTGGATCTGCACGATGCCGTTCGAGCCCGAGGTCGAGCTCATGTAGATCATCTTCTCGACGCCGGTGATGGCGTTCTCGATCGGCGCGGCGACCGTCTGCTCGATCACCTCGGCGGAAGCGCCGGGATAGATCGCCTGCACCGTGACCACCGGCGGCGCGATGTCCGGGTACTGCGCGATAGGCAGATTGCGCATCGCGGCCAGGCCGGCGAGCACGATGAAGATGGACAGCACGGCCGCAAAGATCGGCCTATCGATAAAAAAGCGGGAAAACATGGGCTTATTTCTTCGGCTGCGGTTTTTGCTGCTGCGGCTGCGCCGCAGGCTTTGCCCCGGCTTCGGCGATGCGCACCGGCGCTCCCGGCCCCAGGCGCATCAGGCCCTCGACGATCACGCGATCGCCGGGCTTGACGCCCTTGTTGATGATCCAGGCATCGCCCGCCCATTCGCCGACTTCGATCGGGCGCGGCTGGGCGGTGTTGTTCTCATCGACGATGTAGACGAACTTGCCCTGCGGGCCCTCGAGCACCGCGCGCTGCGGCACGGTGATCGCGTTGGGGCGCGTCGCGCCGCGCAGGATCACGCGCACGAACTCGCCTGGACGGAGCACGCCCTTGGGGTTCGGCAGCTCGGCACGCGCCTCGCGAGTACCGGTGGTCGGCGAGACGCGCACGTCGGAGAAATTGAGCTTGCCGGCTAGCTCGTAAATGCTGCCGTCGGCAAGCTTGAGCGCCACTTCGAAGGCGCCGTCTTTCGGCAGCGCCACGCGCCCGGACTGCACATCTCTCGAGAGCTGCGCCTGCTCGTTGTCCGGGATGCCGAAGTTCACCCACATCGGGTTGACTTGCATCACCGTGGTGAGGAGGGTCTCCGGCCCGCCGACGAGCGAGCCCTCGGAGCGCAGCGACCGGCTGGCGACGCCGGAAACCGGCGCTTCCACCTTGGTGTAGCTGAGACTCAGCTTGGCCTCGATCAGCCGCGCGCGCGCTGCCTTGAGGTCCGCAGCGCTGATCTCCTCGGCCGACACGGCGTCGTCGTTTTCCTTCTGGCTCACCGCCTTCTCCGCGTAGAGCGGCTTCAAGCGCGCGGCGTTGCGCTTCGCCTGCTCGAGGCGCGCCTGCGCGGCAACCACATCGGCCTCGGCGCGCGCCGCTGCGGCCTCCAACTGTGCCGGGTCGATGGTGTAGAGCGACTGGCCTTCCTTGACCGGCGCGCCCTCGGTGAAGTTGCGCTTGAGGATGATGCCGG
>VBCP01000113.1 GCA_005888925.1 Betaproteobacteria bacterium
ATTCCATTTCCCTGGAGAAGCGTTCCATTGCGCCGAGCGCCTTCCAGCTCCTGCCCACTACGTGAAGCTCGGAGAGCGCTGGATGCCCCTCGAACATCGGCGCGGTATCGTCGTAGAGCAGCGCGTCGATCTCGAGCTTCGGCGCATGCGACTTGAGCGTCGTGAGCACGGGCGCGGCCAGCAGCACGTCGCCGTGGTGCCTCAGCTTCACCACCAGCGCGCGCCCGCACTCTCCTAGCGGGACGGCATCCCTCAGCATCCCGCGAGTTTACTAGCGCAGGGCGACCTCCGCCGTGAGGCTCAGCGTGCGGCCGGGAAGCGGATAGACCGCGTAACGGTCGGCGGTGAACTGGCTGCGCACCGCGTAGGTGTAGTACTTCTGGTCGAAGACGTTGTTCAGCACCATCGCGAGCCGGCCCCACGAGAAGCTCTGCGCCAGCTTCACGTCCGCGACGCTATAGGCCGGGATGCGGCGGCCGAGGGTGTTGGGCTCGTCGTTGTCGAGCACCTGCTCGCTCACCGCGGTCAGCGCGCCCGAAACGCGCGTACGCGGCATGGCGTCCCATGACAGCCCGAGGTTTACCTTGTGGCGCGGCACAAGCGGGACGGTTTTCCCAGCAATGGGAAGAATCGTTCCAAAGCCGTTAAAGACCCCTTCGCGAAATTTGGCATCGCTATACGCATAGCCGCCCGTAAACCGCAGCGCGCCTGTCGCCTGCCAGCTACCGTCGAGCTCGACGCCCTCGCGGCGCGAAGGCGGCAGGTTGGTATTGCCGACGCCGGTCGTAAATGGGTCGAGATGGATCTCGTCCGAGACGTCGGAGCGGAACAGCGTCGCGCGCAACGCATTGCCTCCCGCTCGCCACTCCACGCCGGCTTCGTGCGTGAGCGCGTGCTGCGGCCGCAGGATCTGGAACTGCGGCGCAAAGAAGACGTCGTTCTCGTAGATCTCCTCGGCGTTGACGAAGCGAAAGCTG
Organism: Betaproteobacteria bacterium; assembly: GCA_005888925.1. Taxonomy (GTDB): domain Bacteria; phylum Pseudomonadota; class Gammaproteobacteria; order Burkholderiales; family SG8-39; genus SCGC-AG-212-J23. Next base: position 978 of record VBCP01000113.1, read on the forward strand.
CGGCCAGCGCGGCCGAACAGCGCGAGCTGCGGGCCGAGCGCGTGCCGCAGGCCGATTTCCCAGGCGTGCTGCTTCTGCGTCTCGCGCGCCGAAGGCGCGGCGCTGCAGAACAAGCACGCGGGCGAAGCCGGATCGGCGATGTCGTCGCCGGCATATTTGGCGCGCTCGCTGCGCCAGCCGAGCGTCACCAGGGTGGCGCGGCTCAGCTCGACCGTGTCCTGCGCGTAGTAGCCCGCGGTGTCCTGCGTCACCGTGACGCGGTTGGCCGGGCGCTCGAAGTTTTCCGGCCGGTCCGCGCGGCGCGAGCGGTAGCGCCAGCTGTGCCAGTCGGCCCCGACGACGAGGGTATGGTTGCGAATCGGCAGCTTCAACCGCGGCGTCAGCGATGTCAGATCGAGCCGGTCGGCGCGGGAGCTCGGAGAGTTGTTGAAGTCGAAGTACGAGCGCTGGTCCTTGTCGCGGTAATCGACGCCCACCGAAAACTCCGCCTCGCCGAAGCGCTGCATCAGCGACACGCCCGCGCGCGCGCCGTCGCGGCTCGCGAAATCGAGCGGCGTCTGCGCGCCGCGCCGGTCGGCAGCGTACTCATCGAGGCCGATCGAGGGCTGGATGAGGCGCCCGCCGGGGAGCCGCACGTCCTGCCGATCGGTCCCAAGACGAAGATCGAGCGCGCCTTCGCCGAGCGCCAGCCGCGCGTTGAAGCTGCTGTTCTGCTGCTCGTTGCGGTTGTTGGCGCGGTAACCGTCGGAGGAGTAGCCGTACACCGAGCCGTTCACGCCCAGGCGGTCGACAGCGAAGGTGCCGAAAAGCTGGCCTTCGACCGTGCGGTAGCTGCCCATGCGGCCGAAAGCTTCCACTGCGCTCCCCTGTCGCAGCGGCGAGCGCGTCACGATGTTGACCACTCCCGCCGAGGCATTGTCCCCGTAGAGCACCGCTCCGGTCCCGCGCAGGATCTCGATGCGTTCAATCGACGACAGCGGAATCGCCGACCACTGCACCCCGGAGAGGTCTATGTCGTTCAGGCGCCGCCCGTCGAGCAGGATCAGCGTGTTCTGCGGGCCGGTCGCGCCGAACCCGCGCAGGTCGATGGAGGTGTTGGAAGCGTTGTTGCCGAACAGGTCCTTCATCGTGAATCCGGCCTGCGAGTTGAGCAGCTCGGGAATGGTGCGCGCGGGGCTCTTGGCGATTTCCTCCCCGCTGATCACGGTAACGCTCGCCGGCAGTCGGCGGACGTCCTCGGGAAAGCGCGTGGCAGTGATGACGATGGCATCGTCCTGCGCAAAACAAACGGAAACACAGAGTCCGGCGAGGATGCCGGCCGTGGCGTGACGCATAGAAACCTCCCTGGCGTCTTCCCCGACGCCGTCAAGTGGTTGAAGAGGCTTCCAGGCCGGTCTCCGGACTCGCGAGGCATGGTGTCCCGCCTTCCCACGTGCATCGATGCGATGCAACGCAGTGGCGTGATGGGACACCCTCACTCGCTTACCGTTGCGGGGGCAGTACAGGCTTTGCACCTGTTTC
>VBCP01000116.1 GCA_005888925.1 Betaproteobacteria bacterium
AGGTGTCCCACACCTGGCGGCGGCCTTCGACCTCGCCCCAGGCGAGCTGCTCGGCATCGATACCGCTCACGGCGCTGCCGTCGGCATTGCGGATCTGGGTCAGGTTCGCGCGCCACTCGACCGGATTGGGCTGCGGCCGCACGATCGGCTTCTTGCGCGGGAAGCGCCGGCCTTTGCGCTCCGCCGCCTCCATCAACTCGGCGATACGCTCCCACGCGTTGCCGGCCTTCTGCGGATCGACGCCGCCGATGCGGTACATGGTCGAGGGATAGAGCATGTTGCCCTTGCCGTCGCCGACCTCGTAAGGCGCGCCGGCCCAGGCGGCAAGGTCGCCGTCGCCCGAGCAATCGATGAAGATGCGGCCGCGGATCGCGCGGCGTACGGACTTGGTTTCGACCAGGAGATGGCCGTCGCGAAAGCCGACGGCGAGTGCATGGAACAGCGGCCTCACCTTTGCGGATTCCAAGAGCCGGTCGGCGACCAGCTTGTAGGCCTGCGGAGCGCTGAGCGCCCCCATGGTTTTCAACCCGGAAAGAATCTCGTCGGCAACGCCGTGCACGACTTGGCGATGCTCGCCATCCACCTTGGCGTGCAGGCCGCAGAAATTCGCGAGGCCCGCGGCGGTGCCGGCGCCGCCGAGAAAGCCGTAGCGCTCGATGAGCATGGTCGAGCGCCCTGCCCGGCCCGCCGCGGTCGCGGCAGCGATGCCTGCGGGACCGCCGCCGAGGACCACGACTTCGTGCTCGGCAAGGACCGGCGTATTGCATTCGGGCTCGGCGACGAACATACAATCCAATTATGCTGCGACTCGCTGCCCCGGCCGTGCAGGTCGAGAGACGGAACGGCAACATCTACCTGCGCTCGCCGCAGAAGCTCGCGCCCTACGCCCGCTGCGTCACCGAATGGCTCGTGCGCTGGTCGGACAAGGCGCCCGAGCGCACTTTCCTCGCCGAGCGCAAGGGCGAAGGCTGGCGCAAGTTGAGCTACCGCGAGACCTACGGCGCGGTGCGCCGCATCGGCCAGGCGCTGCTCGACCTCCAACTCGGCCCGCAGCGGCCGGTCGCGATCCTGTCCGACAACAGCATAGACAACGCATTGCTTTCACTGGGCGCGATGCACGTCGGCATCCCGGTGGCGCCGATCTCGCCGGCGTATTCGCTGATGTCGAAGGACTTCGGCAAGCTGAAATACATCTTCGAGCTGCTGCAGCCGGGCGTGGTGTTCGCCGCGGATCCGGCCAAGTTCCAGGCGGCGCTCGCCGCGGTGGGCGCTAAATCGACCGCGGTCGCGGAGATGCTCGAGGTCAACCCCGGCTCGACGCAGGAGCGCGAGCACGCCAAGCTGCGGCCCGAGACCGTGGCGAAGATCCTGTTCACCTCCGGCTCGACGGGCATGCCCAAGGGCGTGATCAACACGCACGGCATGCTGTGCGCGAACCAGCAGCAGCTCGCGCAGGTGTGGCCGTTCCTGGAGGAACGGCCGCCCGTGATCGTCGATTGGTTGCCGTGGAACCATACCTTCGGCGGCAGCTTCAACTTCAACCAGATCCTGCGTAACGGCGGCACGCTCTACATCGACACCGGCAAGCCCGTGCCGGGACTCGTCGAGACGACGGTGAAGAACCTGAGCGAAATCTCGCCCACGATGTACTTCAACGTGCCGCGCGGTTTCGATCTGCTGCTGCCGTACCTCGAGAAAGACGAAAAGCTGCGCCGCAATTTCTTCCGCGACCTGGATGCCATCTTTTACGCCGCGGCCGCGCTGCCGCAGAACCTCTGGGACCGCATCAAGGCGCTGAAGCCCGATGTGGTGATGCTCTCCGCCTGGGGCTCCACCGAAACGTCGCCGCTCGCGACCTCGGTGCACTTCCATATGGAGCGGCCCGGCGCCATCGGGCTGCCGGTGGCCGAGTGCGAGCTGAAGCTCGTGCCGAGCGCCGGCAAGGTGGAGGTGCGGGTGCGCGGGCCGAACGTCATGCCCGGGTACTACAAGCGCGAGGATCTGACGCGCGCGGCGTTCGATGACGAGGGGTTTTACCGCATCGGCGATGCGGTGAAGTTCGCCGACGCCGACGATCCCGTGAAGGGTATCGTGTTCGACGGCCGCGTCGCGGAGGATTTCAAGCTTTCCTCCGGCACCTGGGTCCACGTGGGCGCCATCCGCGTCAAGCTGATCGCCGCCGCCGATCCGCTGATCCAGGACGCGGTGATCACCGGGCACGACCGCGCCGAGATCGGCGCGCTGGTGTTCCTCAGCGCCGCCGCCAAAGGCGTCGCCGATGTGCGCGAGCGGCTGCAGGCCGCGCTGCGCAAGCTTGCGCAGGAGGGCGGCAGCTCGACGCATCCGCGGCGGCTCATGGTGATGAGCGAGCCGCCGTCGATCGACGCCAACGAGATCACCGACAAGGGATACATGAACCAGCGCGCGGTGCTCGAGCGCCGGGCTGCGCTGGTGGAGCAGCTCTACGCCGGAAGCAACGAGGTGATCACCGCTTAGCGACGCCCAGCCAGGCGATCGCGCTTACCGTCAGGAGCGCGCCGACGATCTGCAGCCGCGTTACGGTGATGCCCAGGATCAGCCATCCCAGCACGAGGAGCGCGATCGGCTCGAAGTTGAGCGCGGCGGTGCTGGTCGAGGGCAGGCGCGGCAGCACGAAGAAGAGCGAGATCATCGCGATGCAATAGAACACCGCGAGCAGCATGACACCCGCCAGGCCCGCGCCGTCCCTCGGCAGCGCATGCGCGCCGGTCGCGGCGCCGGCGACGATCACCAGGATCGCCGTGACCGCGGTCATGGCGAAAGTGCGCAGTCGGCCGTCGAGCGGCTTGAGCGCGTTTGCATTGAGGTAGTACACGAGCGTCATGCTCACGCCGCTCGCGAATGCCCAGCCCACGCCCGCGCGGACCGCCGCCCAGTCGGCGTCGAAATGGTCCGGCCGCAGGTTGAGTGCCAGCGCGAGACCGGCGAGCGCGAGCAGCATCGGCGCGAGCGCCCTCCAGCGCGGCCGCTCCTTGCCGATGAGCGCCACGGCGGAGTACAGGCAATAGCTTTGCGAGGCGATGAGCAGCCCCGCGAGCAGGGTCTTCGCGCGCAGCGCGCGCGGAATCGAGATCGAGATGTGCTGGAAGCGCATCACCGCGAGCAGCAGCAATGCCGTGAACGTCGCGCGCACGCTCACGGCGGCGGCGACGCTCACGCCATGGTCGAAGGCGATGCGCGCGCAGAGGTGGTTCGAGGCAAAGGCGCTCGCCACGCCGAGCAGTATCAGCACCCCGACGCCGGGCGATAATTTGGCTTCCATGAACTTCAGCAGATGCCTGCTCGCTCCATTGTTGATATTTCCACTGGCGGCGCTCGCCTGCGATTATCCCGATGAAGGCAACCTGCCGCTGCGCCGGGCGGTGACGAGAGTGAAACTGCTGCCCGAGACCGAGGCGTGGGCGGCCTCGATGCACAACACCGGCGCGGTGGTGCAATACGCCTTGTCGCTCGACCGCGAATGGCGCAGGGACGGGCGCTGCTACTGGACGGTGGAGGCGCGCGCGGAAGGCAG
>VBCP01000568.1 GCA_005888925.1 Betaproteobacteria bacterium
GCCTCTGCGCTGGAAATCGAACACGCCCGCGGCGGCGAGCAGCGCGGCATAGATCAGCACGCCCGCCAGGCCGAGCGCATAGCTGCGCCAGTCCGGGGTCCCGTAGAGCAGCGATTCGGTGCGCGTGACGCGATCCAGGGCCGGCAGCAGCAGCGCCAGCGCGTCGACCGCGCGGCGCGCCAGCTCCTGCGCGAGCGTTTCCTCTGCGAGGGGCCCGGCGGCGATCGCCTGCATCGCGCTCACCGAGCGCGCCAGCAGGTAGAGCGCCGCCGTGGCCGCGAGCGCCGAGGCGAGCTGCGCGAGGGTCATGGCGAAGAAGAGGGCCGCCGCCGCGACCAGCGCGAGCTCGCATGCGAGCGACAGCGCCCAGCACAGCGCCGCCGCGGGCGGCGCCCAGAGCAGCAGCGGCAGCGCGAACAGCGCAGCGAGCGCGACGCCAAGGGCGATGAAACCGCCGAGCCGGCCGAGATAGTGCGTCGCACGCGACAGCGGCAGCGAGAGCATCAGCTCGAGCCGCTTGTCGTCGATCTCTCGCCGCACGCTCGCCACGACCTGCGCCGCGAGCGTGAAGGCCGCGCATACCCGCAGCAGCGCCGCGACCACCGCCGCCTGCAGCATGCGGCTTTCGGTAAGGGCGAGCTGCGACAGAAAGGCGCCGAGCGCAAGGCCCACGGCCACGCAGGCGAGCGCGAGCCAGAAAAGGCCGCCGCGGCGCGCTTCGACGAGCGCGAGGCGGGCGAAAATGGCCGCAGCCATGCGTTCGTTTGTAGACTAGTCGCAGCCGCCATGCAACCCGCGACCCTTGCGCAGCCGGTGTTCGCGCGCCTCGCGAACGCGACCTGGAGCTTCAGCCAGCGCTATTGGCGGCTGGTCGTTGTGGCGATGCTGCTGCTGCTGCACATCGCGGTGTTCCGCGGCGTCGCCGATCCCTGGGCGCGCGCGCTGCTGCTCGCGCATCTCGGCCTGCTGCTGCTGTGGCAGCCGTTCCTGCGCGCCGAGCAGCGCGTCTCGCCCGCGCAAGGCGTAATCCTTTTGCTGGTCGCCCTTGCCGTGATGCTGCGCCTGGACTGGTGGCTGCTCGCCTTCTGGGTGGTGGTGATCGCCGGCCTGGTCGGCGGCAAGGTGTACCAGCACCACGCGAAATGGCAGCGGCGCTGCTACCTCGTGATGCTCGTCTACCTGCTCGCGCTGCTCGCGGTCGCGATACTGCCGGAGATCGCGCCGCGCCGCGAGATCAATGCCGACACGCGGCGCGCGGCGGAGTACGTGCTGCCCTTCCTGTTCGTGCTGATCGCGCTGTTCCCGGCGGAGCCCGAAGCGGCGGAAGCGGCGCAGATCATCGATTTCTTCTACAGCGTGTTCCTGATGCTCATGCTGATGGTCGTGATCCTGGGCAGCTTCACCTTCATGACCCTGACGGGCTCGAGCTATCTCGAGTCGCTCACCTACACCGTGTTTCTCACCGCTGCGGCGGTGCTGCTCGTCGGCCTCGCTTGGAATCCGCGCAGCGGCGGCGGCCTCGGCGTGTTCTTCGCGCGCTATCTGTTCTCGATCGGGCTGCCGGTGGAACGCTGGCTGCAGGTGCTCGCCGAGCTGCTGCAGCAGGAGTCGCGTCCCGAGCGCTTCCTCGAGCAGGCGGTGGCGGCGCTCGAGCGGCTGCCGGCGGTGGCCGGCGTCGCCTGGCGCGCGGGCGAGGCGCACGGCGAGGGTGGCGGCCGCACGCCGCACGCGGTGGAGTTCGCAAACAACGAGCTCGCGCTCGCCATCTTCTCGCGCTATCGCCTGAGCCCGGCGCTGCAATGGCACCTGCAGCTCCTCGGCCAGCTGCTGGGTGAGTTCTACATCGCCAAAATGCGCGAGGAGAAGCTGCGCGCGGCGAGCTATCTGCAGGCGGTGCATGAGACCGGGGCGCGCACCACCCACGACATCAAGAACCTGCTGCAGTCGCTGAACGTGCTGTGCTCGGTGGCCACCGGGTCGGACTACCGCGACTCGGCGCAGCTCAACGCGCTCGTGCGCCGGCAGCTGCCGCTCATCGCGCAGCGTCTGGCGCAGACCCTCGAGCGGCTGCAGCGGCCCCAGCCGCAGGCCGAAACCTATCTGCCCGCGGCGCAATGGTGGGAGGCGATCGCGCGCCAGTACCACGGCGAGGGCGTGGAATTCCTGCCGGCCAGGCTCTCCGCGGACACGCGTGTGCCGCGATCGCTCTTCGACAGCGTGGCCGACAACCTGATCCGCAACGCGCTCGCCAAGCGCGTCCAAGAGCCGCGCCTGCGGGTGCGCGTCGCGCTCGCCGACGACGCGCTTCGCGTCTGCGATGACGGCAGCGCCGTGCCGCCCGATGTCGCGCCCGGCCTGCTGCGTTCGCCGGTGCCCTCGAGCGGCGGCCTGGGTATCGGGCTCTACCAGGCGGCACGGCAGGCCGAGGCGGCGGGCTTCCGGTTAGTGCTCGAGACCAACGAAGACGGCGAGGTGTGCTTCGCCCTGCGCTACGAAGCGCAGACTCAGGGCAGAGCGCCCGCGGTGATCATCCGTCCGTAAAGCAGGCCGACCGGAATCCAGACCATCTGGTCGTCGAACTCGTTCGCTTCCGTGAACGGCCGGGGCGGGTGATAGACGAACACCCCATGGTTGCTGTTCGCGGTGGGCAGCCTGATCTTGTTGTTCATCTTTTCGTCTTCGCCCGACTGTCCGAGGACCGAGGAGTAGCTCGCGGTCGCGGCGTTCTTGCCCTGCGACCAGATCACGGCCACGACGGTGCTCTGGTTGGTCGCGGCGACCCCCGGGGGGGTGTCGCCGCTCGCGCCGCACGACGGGCCCGTGGTCGTCGTATTGCCGCTGCCGCCATAGGATGAACAGATCAGCAGGTCGAGGGGGGTCAGGGTCGTCGTCGTGGTCGGATTGAAGTTGTACTTGATGCCCGTGGCCGGCGAGACCGGCGCCGTGGTGAACGTGTAATCGGGATTGGCGGCGCCCGCGGCGTTCGAGTTGATCGACACCGCATACCGGATGCGGTTTCCCCAAACATCGATGCCGTAGCCAAGCGCGTCTATCGGCGTGAACCCGATCGCCTTCGCCGGCAGGAAGCCGGCGTACGCATCCGTGCAATTGCCGGTGCCGCTTGGGGCCTCGTCGCCGTTGCTGGTGCTCGAGGCTGGGCAGGGCAGCCGACCATTGACCATGGCGAAGGCGACCAGCAGCTCCTTCGCATCCTCGAGCCGGCGCTGCGTGTCGCCCAGGTTGCGGCCCTCGGTCTGCGCCGACAGGGTGTACATCGCACTCGCGAGCAGGAACGCGACGATGGTGAACACCACCGCGAGCTCGGTGAGCGTGAAGCCGCGCTCGCGGCGCTCAGGGGCTGAGGCTGACAAAGCGGTCATTGAAGAACTTGTTGCTCTTGGCCTGCTCGAAGACGAGGTCGAGATTGGTGTTCTCGGTGCTGTCGAGGAAGTCGCTGAGCGCGCGGTTGGCCCCGCTCGTGCCGAGCAGGCTGCGCCCCGCCAGGGCGAGCACCGCGCGCTTGTCGCTGAGCGCCGTGCCGCCTTGCACGCTGACCGAAATGCAAGTCGCGCCGGCGCAGTTGCCCGCGGCGCCGGGCGTGTGGAGCGGAGCGACTGCGTAGTACGTCACGTAGTGCCATTTGTTCACTAGGAACCAGAACCAGGCAACCGGCGTAGTCGCGGTGTTTGACGGCGTCGGGCCGGCAGCGCTCAGAAACGGATGGTCCTGGAACACGCCGATCGGGACGGTGACCGTGACGCTTCCGTTGCAGAGGATGCCGATGAAGGAGCCACACAAGGCGCCAGCCCCATTCACGGTTCCCGTATAGGTGGCGCGCGCTGCGCCGCTCGTTTGTAGCGGGGCGGTCAACGTCGTGAGTCCGCTCGCGAGTGCGGTATTGAGCGTGCGCAGTGTCATGCCGACGTTCGAGCCATCTCCCTGAACCTGCACCGTGACGTTGACCTGTCCGCAAAAAAGACACAGGGTTTTCGAAAACGAGATGGCGCAGGTGATCTGCGTGGTGGTGGATGCCGCGCAGTTCGCGGCAAAGGTGGTCGCGGTGCCGCCGGTTTGAACGGCCGATATGCTCGCCAGGTTCCACTGGACGAACGTCGTATCGCAAGGTCCGTTTGTCATTGCGTTGCAAGTGGAGGATGTAAGCGGCAGCAGACCTTCGCAGGAGGTACGTGCACCCACCGCGGGACAGCTGGCGCTGACGGTGCCCTTGAAGGACGAAGTGGAGGGATCAGCATAGGTAGCCGGAAAAGGAAACATCGGATTGGCGGCGGAAGTGCCCCATTCCGAACTCGCATAGATGCTTTGCAGCTGCGGGACCACGTCCCGTTGAATGCGCAGCGCGACCACCGGCTCTACTACGGCGAGGACCTCCGCCGCGCTCACTAGCGCGAACTGGTCGTTGAAAGCCGGGCTGGTTGCATTGTCGACCATGGCGCTACGCAAGCTTGCGCCCGCGATGTTCTGGCACTCGAGGTAATCGAGATAGTTCGGCGCGCTCGGCGTACGCACCTGCGCGCGCGCCGCGCAGCCGGCGGCGGTCTGATTGGCATTCGGCGTCAGCACTATGGGCGGCCCGGGCGCGATGATCGCCGCGACGGCCGCGTTGGCTTGGCCGTTGACCGCCAGGTTGCCAGCCGTATTGGAGTTGATGCCGAGCGTGGGCGTGGTGCTGTTGGGAAGCGCCCAGCCCGCGGACACGATGTACCAGAGCGGCTCGCCCGCGGCGTCTTGCAGCTTGTTTATGCCGAGTGTGCGCCAGGGCAGGCGTCCCACAGCCGGGAGCGTGCAGGTGCCGGAGGCAATGCCTTCGTTAACCGTGCCTATGTTGGCCGGTGCTTCGGGGCAGGGAAGACGCCCCGGATTGAGATCGCTGCCGTGCGAGCGCTCGAGGGCGATGCGATTCGCCGCCGGGCGCCCGGAGACGATCCACCAGGCGCCGCCCAGAGCAATCACCGCGAGCATCGCGAGGAGCGCCGCGCCGCGCTGCGCGCCGCGACGCCTCACGGCGCTCTCCGGTGAACGCGAATTTCGCCATCGCCGAGCACGTCGTGCACCTCGCCGTTGCCGCGGTCCAGGGCTTCGCCGGGCCGCAGTCGTACGCGGCTGCCCGCTTCGCCCACGCTGATCGATACGGCGCCGCCAGGGCTGCGCCCGGCCTCGATGCGCGGCGCCTCGGGAGCGCTTTCGGTCAGCGATTCGCCGTTGATCCACACGGTCGCAGGGCCGACCGAGCGCTTCACGTAGCCGTCCATGCGCGTGACCGGCGCGGCAACCACCACCGCAGCGGGCTTGTCGGGCACGCGTGCCTTGCGCCGCGCGTCGAGGCTCGAGCGCTGCTCGGGCGTGAAAAACAGCCGCCCGAGCTCCTGCGCCGTTGCGGCGGCAGGCGCGAGAGCGAGCGCGAGCGCGATGGCGAGCCTCATTTCTTCGCCGCCCGGTCCATGATCGTGACGAGGTCGATCTCGCAATCGGCGCGCAGCCGCGGCGTCATGGTGGCGCCGGTGACGGCCTGCCCGGTACGCGCGAGGGCGCATTTGCGCACCGCGTAGAACGCGTTGCCCGATTCGCGCAGGTCGGCGAGAAAGCGCACCAGGTCCTCCTCGTGCAGCAGCGCAAGATCGACCCGCATCGTGCTGGCGTAGAAGTCAACGTTGGCGGGCTTGCCGGGCGCCGAGCTGAGCAGGCGCTGCCGGTCGACGGCGTAGCGCAGGTCGAGCAGCTCGCGCTGCGTGCGGATGCGGGTGATCGCGTCGGCCCACTCGAGGCGGCGTTCTTCGCCGAGAATGTTGAGCTGCTTGAGGCGCTGGTAGACGTCGATCTTCTCGCTAACTTCGCGCTCCTCCTCGGAGATGCGCGCGAGCCGCTCGTTGTTCTGCCGGCGTTCGCCCTGCGCCGCGGCGAGCTGCCCCTGCGCGCTGCGCTGCGCCTCGCCCGCGCTCCAGATCAGCCCCACCCCGGCGCCGGGCAGCGCGAGCGCGAGCGCGAGCGGTGCCAGCAGCCGCTTCAGCTCCTCGCGCGTGAACCTCATGGCAACCTGCGTCCGAGGACCACGGTAAAGCGCGGCGCCTCGCCCGATTCCGACGCGCCGCCGATGTCTCCGGTGAGCACGCCTTCCGAGGTGATGTCGAACGGCAGCTGCGTGCGCACCAGCTCATAGCCCTCGCCGACCAGCGCGTTGGCGAAGCGCTGCACCTGGGCCGTGATGCCGCGATAGTCGTTGCGCTGCGTGGCCTGCACGCGCCCCGAAACCTCCACGACCACCATGCTGTCCGAGGCGCCCGCGGCCGGCGCGGCCGGCTTGAGCGCTCCCTGGCGCAGGTCGCCCGGCCGGCCGACCGCCCAGCGCAGGCCATCGAGCTCGAATTGCGGGTACTGCTCGAGTACCCGCGATACGTGCAGGAAGGCGCGCTCGGGATTCGCGCTGTGCTCGGCGATGCGGCGGAATTCCACCACCGTGACCTTGAGGTTCTCGGTGGTCGTGTCGGTGATCGGGAAGGTCGAGGTGATGCGCTCGTACTGCTGCGCGGCGTTGCGTGCCTCGCGGTTCTGTTCCGCGGCCTGGCCGCGCAGGCTGATCGCCTCCAGCCAGCGGCTAGCGCCGACCAGCGCGCAGGCGACGAACGCGGCCGCCCCCGCGCCGACGATACCGCGCTGCAGCTGCCAGAGGAAATAGCGCCGTCGGTCTTCACGGCTGGCGAACTGCTCTGCGGGCGGCTTGTGCGCGGCGAGATGGGCAAAGAGTGCCTCGGCGCTCGCGCCCTCGGGCGGGCGGCGCAGCTTCACCGCCTTCAGCGCGTCGGCATATTCGACCACGCGGAACACGAGGCGGGCGTCCGACGGCAGCGCCTGCTCGAACACCGCGCGCTGGCGCGGCGGCGCGATGACCAGGACCTGCACCGCGCTGCCGTCGCGCGGCAGCGCGCGCAGCGTTACGAGGTATTGCACCAGGCGCTGCGTCTCGGAGCGCACGAACATCGCGAGTGCCTGGGGCACGAGATCGACGGTGCGCTCGAGGCGCGCAAAGCGCAGCTTGCCTTGCTCGATATAGCACTGCCGCAGGCCGGCGCGATCGGCGCTGACCAGCAGCAGCCGGCTGTCCTTCGCGCCGAGCTTCGCCGCGAGCGCCGGCGCGAGCAGCGGCACCGAGTAGACCCCGGAAAGCCGCGTGCCGGCCTCTTCCAGCGCATCGAGCCAGAGCGCGAGCTGCTGGGTATTGGTGAACGAGGTGAGCAGCACGCGCTCGTTGCGCCGTTCGGGCGTGACCACCTGGCCGAGCGACAGCGCCGCCGCGAGGCGCGTGTCGCGGTAGCGCTGCGCGAGCCGGCGGCCGAGCAGCGCCTCGCGGTCGGCGCCGCGCACGAAGGGAATCTGCTCCTCGTGGAAGTCCTCGCCGGCGAGGTCCGCCACCACCGCGAACAAGGCGCCGCGCTGGCCGCGCAGATAGTCGCGGAATTGCGTGATGCCGAGGTCATCGCCGGTGAACTTGGCCTCGAGCTCGAGCGCCGAGCCGGCGCTCTTGTAGAGGTAATGGTCCTCGGCCGTGAAGTAGAGGACGCGGCGCTCGGCCATGGCTAGAACTTCATCTTCGAGATGGCGTCGTAGACCGGCCCGAGCACCGAGAGCATCACCCAGCCGAGGATCGCGCCGAGCACCACCGTCAGCGCGGGCTCGATCATCGCCTGCACCTTGCCGATGGCTTCCTTGACCTCGCGGTTGTAGAAATAGCTGACGTTGAGCAGCGCGGTGTCGAGCCGTCCGGTGTTCTCGCCGATGCGCATCATGCGGATCACGAGCCGCGGGAACAGCTCCAGGTCCTCGAACGCGGTCGTCAGGTTCTTGCCCTCGGCGATCTGCTGGCCGGCGCTCTTCAGCGCGTGCTCGAGCGGCTTGTTGCCGACGATCTCCTCGCAGCTGCGGATGGCGTCGAGCACCGTGATGCCCGACGAGTACATCATGGCGAAGCTCGCCGCAAAGCGCGACAGGATGATCTTGCGCAGGATCGGGCCCAGCAGCGGCATCGAGATCTTGTAGCGGTCGACCAGGTACTCCACCGCCGGATTGGTCTTTATCGCGAACTTCAGGCCGAACCCCAGCACGAAGGGCGCGGCGAGGATCGCGTACCAGTAGCCGACGAAAAAGTTCGACACCGCGATCAGGACCTTGGTCTGCAGCGGGACGTTCTCGCCCATGTTGCGGATGAACCCGGTCATCTGCGGCACGAGATAGACCATCAGGAAGAAGGTGACGAGCAGCACGATGCCGCCGACGAAGGCCGGATAGATCAGGAGCTTGCGGGTCTGCGCGGCGAGCTCGTCCTCCCATTTCAGCGTCTCGGTGAGACTCTTCAGCACGTCGGAGAGCTTGCCGGTCTGCTCGCCGGAGCGCACCAGGCTCACGAACACCTTGCTGAAGACCTCGGGAAACTCGGCGAGCGCCTGCGACAGGCTGCGTCCCCCCTCGATCGATTCGACCAGCCCGGCCACCACCTCGCGAAAGCGCGCGTTCTCCACGCTCTCGCGCAGGTCCACCAGGCCTTCGGTCACCGGCACCCCCGAGCTCGCGAGCTGCTCGAGGTGGAAGCAGAAGTTGATCAGGTCCTGGCGCTGGATGCCGCCGCCGAGCAAGCGCATCTTGCTTCGCGAGGGGGCCCCCGTGATGAGATCGAGGTCCATGCGCGACAGGCGCTGCTCCAGGTCGAACAGGTTCACCGCCTCGACGCGTCCCATGATGCTCTTGCCGTGCGCATCGACCGCCTTGTAGGTGAAGAGTGGCATCGGCGGCGCTCTAGGCCATGCGGTCGGTGAGGTCGACCACGCGCATCACTTCGTCGAGGCTCGTGGTGCCCGCGCGCACCAGCCGCACGCCGTCGTCGGCGAGGGTGCGGAAGCCGCCGGCGCGCGCGGCCGTCAGGATTTCGCGCGCCGTGGCGCGCCGCGCTATCAGCTCGTCGATCGCGCCGTCGATCTTGAGGAGCTCCAGGATGCCGTTGCGCCCGCGGTAGCCCTGGTAGTCGCATTGCTCGCAGCCGACCGCTCGGAAGAGCGCCGCCGGCTCGGTCGGCGTCATGCCGAGGAGGCGCCGCTCCTTGACGTCGGGGTCGTAGGGCTGGCGGCAGGTGCGGCACAGCTTCCTCACGAGGCGCTGCGCGATCAGGCCGATGGAAACGCCCCGACCGCCGAGTTGGTGTGCAGCGTCGAGTACACCTGGTGGCCGGTCATCGCCGCGCGAAACGCCATCTCCGCGGTATCGTGATCGCGTACCTCGCCGACCAGGATCACGTCCGGATCCTGGCGCATCAGCGCACGCACGCCGTTGGCGAAGTCGAGCTTCGCCGCCTCCGACACGGAAGTTTGCCGGATCAGCGTCATCGGGTATTCGACCGGGTCTTCCAGCGTCATGATGTTGACGCCGTCGGAATTGATGTGGTTCAGGATCGAGTAGAGCGTGGTGGTCTTGCCGCTGCCGGTGGGCCCGGTCACCAGGATGATGCCCTCGGGGCGCGCGATCATGCGCTTCAAGAGCTCGAGCTGCGTCTCGTCGAGGTTGAGCT
>VBCP01000119.1:0-3791 GCA_005888925.1 Betaproteobacteria bacterium
CGAGGTCTACCTTGGCCACTGAGGCACTCGCCCTCGATGGCGTCGACGCGCTCTACGGCGAGAGCCATGTGCTGCACGGCGTCTCGTTCGCGCTCGGCGAGAGTCGGGTGCTCGCGCTCCTCGGGCGCAACGGCGCCGGCAAGACCACCTGCATGAACAGCGTCATCGGCTTCCTGCCGCCGCGCAAAGGCGCGGTACGGCTATTTGGCGAGCCGGTCGAGCGCCTCGCACCCGACGTCATCTCGCGCAAGGGCATCGGCCTCGTACCGCAGGGCCGGCGCGTGTTTCCGCGCCTCACAGTGCGCGAGAACCTGATCGTGGCGCACCAGAGGCGCAAAGGCGCCTGGAACCTGGAGCGCGTGTTCGAGCTGTTTCCAAGATTGCGGGAAAGGGCCGAGCAGGACGCCGGCTCGCTCTCGGGCGGCGAGCAGCAGATGCTCGCCATCGCGCGCGCGCTGATGGGCAACCCGCGCGTGCTGCTGATGGACGAGCCCTCGGAAGGCCTCGCGCCGCTGATCGTGGCGGAGGTGGGACGCACCATCGCGCGGCTGAAGAGCGAGGGTCAGTCGATCGTGCTGGTCGAGCAGAACGTGAAGCTCGCGTTCAGCTTGGCCGACGAGGTCGTGATCCTGAACACCGGGCGCATCGCGTTTGCTGGTCCGGTGGAGGCCGTGCGCGATAACGAAGCGCTAATTACCCAGCATCTGGGTGTTTTCTGAATTCCCCTAATCGATTCCGACGCCGAGTTGGTATCCAGCTGTCGCGCCGGGGTTCTGGTTTGCGGGTCGCAGCATGCAGGCAGATCCCGAAGATCAGCACGATCCCGCCGAACACGACGAGGGCGGCAATAATTTCCATTTGAAGCTGGAACGCCTATTTCCTGCGGCCGATGTCAAAGGCAATGCCGTACGGCAAACGCCACGATCGCCACTACGGTCTCGATGCTCATAACCTATTTATCTCATCTATGCGGTTCTCGATACGCCGATGCAGATAGCCGATTCCAATCGTTAGCAATGCTACTCCCACGATGGCAATGACGACGGCGCGCCATTCTGCGCTTTCGGGCGCCGAGATGAGTAGGCAATTCGTTCTTTGAGATGGTCGAGCTTGGCCATTTTGACCTGATAACGCGCAAGCACCATCCACGTCGACAACCGAAAGGAAAATAATCAACCATGATCTACAGCTGTGCGCCTTCATCCCGTGGCGAGACTACTCGGGTAGTGAAAAAGCGCGGCGAGTCGCTGCGCGTCGACATCCACTGCCACTACATGAACACAGTCGTCGCTCAGAAAGTGGCGCACCTCAATCCGGCGCAGCACGAGCCGATGGCGGTGTATTCGAACGCCGCGACGCGCGAGACAAATGCAAAGCAGGTGAAGGAGCGCGGTCCGAAGCTCACCGACATCGCGCTGCGCCTGAAGGACATGGACCGCATGGGCATCGACATCCAGGCGGTGTCGCCGGCGCCGCACCAGACCTATTACTGGACAGATCCCGGGATGGGCGCGGAACTATCGCGCGCGGTGAACGAGCGGCTCGCCGAGATCGTGACGCAGCATCCCGACCGCTTCGTCGCGCTCGGGACGGTGCCGCTGCAGGACGCCTCACTCGCCATCGCCGAGCTCGAGCACTGCGTGCGCAAGCTCGGCATGCGCGGCGTGGAGATCAATCCCAGCGTGAAAGGCATGGACCTCACCGATGCCAAGCTCGGGCTGGACAGGTTCTTCGCGGCAGTGCAGGCGCTCGACGTGATCATCTTCATGCATCCGATCGGCTTCACCCACGGCGAGCGGCTAGTGGACCATTACTTCAGCAACATCATCGGCAATCCGCTCGAGACCACCGTGGCGGCGAGCCACCTCATCTTCGACGGCGTGATGGAGCGCCACCCGAAGCTGAAGATCGTGCTGCCGCACGCCGGCGGCTACCTCGCGCACTACTGGGCGCGCATGGACCACGCCTACAAGGCGCGCGCGGACACCCGCGGCCAGATGAAGCGCAAGCCCTCCAGCTACCTCGAGAAGTTCTACTTCGACACCATCACCTTTGACCACGGCATGCTCGCGCATCTGATCGCCCGCTTCGGGGCCGACCACGTGCTGCTCGGCACCGACTATCCGTACGACATGGGCGTGGAGCGGCCGGTCGAGTTCATCGAGGGGGTGAAGGGCCTGTCGAAGGCGGAAGCGGCAGCCATCGAGGGCGGGAATGCCGCTCGGCTGTTGAAGATTGATTACAATGCGGCGCAAAGGAGGAGGTCATGAATTTCACTCGCAGGAAGGTATTGGGGGCGGCGGGCGCCGCCGCGCTGACGGCCACGCTGCCGGGCCGGCGCGCATTCGGGCAGGCGGGACAGGTGAAGATCGGCATGAGCATGCCGCAGACCGGCTCGCTCGGCGCCGGCGGCAAGGCCGCGCTGGTCGCGCTGCGCATGTGGGTCGACGAGGTGAACCAGAAGGGAGGCCTGCTCGGGCGCAAGATCGAGTTCATCGTCTACGACGACCAGACGAACCCCGCGCTCACGCCGTCCATCTATACGAAGCTGCTCGACGTCGACAAGGTCGACCTCCTGATCGCGCCCTACGGCACCGTGCCCACCGCGCCGATCATGCCGCTCGTCAAGCAGCGCGATCTGCTGCTGATGGGCAACTTCTCCTTCCAGGTGAACCACACGGTGAAGCACGACAAATGGTTCAACAACCTGCCGGCGGCCGATGCCTCGAGCTGGTTCCCGGGCTTCTTCGAGCAGGGCCAGAAGCTCGGTGCGAAGAGCATCGCCTTCCTCGCCGCCGACCAGGAGTTCGCGCAGAACCTGGCGAGCGGCGCGAAGGAGCTCGCGAAAAAGGGCGGCATGAAGACCGTGTACGACCAGAACTATCCGCCGACGACGACCGACTTCTCTTCGCTGATCCGCGCGATTCGCGCCGCCAAGCCGGAGCTGGTGTTCGTCTGCTCCTACCCGAACGACTCGGTCGCCATCGTGCGCGGGGTGCACGAGATCGGCGTCGGCGAAGGCGTGAAGATCTTCGGCGGCGGCATGGTCGGGCTGCAGTTCACGCCGATCATGGAGTCGCTCGGCTCGATGCTGAACGGCATCGTCAACTACAACTCCTACGTGCCGGGCATCAAGTACCCGGGCATCGAGGAGTTCCTCTCCCGCTACCAGAAGCGCGCGGCGGAGGAGAAGGTCGACCCGCTCGGCTTCTACCTGCCGCCGTTCAACTACGCCATCGGCCAGATGATCGAGCAGGCGGTGAACGGCACCAAGAGCCTGGATCAGAAGAAGCTCGCGCAGTATCTGCACACGAACGAGATGAAGACCATCGTCGGCCCGATCCGCTACCGCGCGGACGGCGAATGGGCTCAGCCGCGCATGCTGATGGCGCAGTTCCGTGGCATCGTCGACAAGAACGTCGATCAGTTCCGAAGCCCGGGCAAGCAGGTGGTGCTGTATCCCGGCGAATACAAGACCGGAGACGTCGTCGCGCCGTACGAGAAGGCCCGAGGGAAGTGATCTAGATAGGGAAGATCGTGTAACCGGCGCGGCAATACCGCGCCTTTTTTTTACCTGGTAATGGGCATCCCACTCGACCTGCTGCTGGAGGCGGTGCTGTTCGGCATCCTGCTCGGCGGCTTCTACGCCGCGGTGAGCATGGGCCTCTCGGTGTCCTTCGGCCTGCTCGACGTGCCGAACGTCGCGCACCCGGCGATCATGGTGTTCGGCTCCTATTGCACCTACATGGTTGTCGCGTGGCTTGGCCTGGACCCGATCCTGGCCGGAGTGC
>VBCP01000119.1:3968-5974 GCA_005888925.1 Betaproteobacteria bacterium
CCGATGCGCATGCTGGTGGCCTTCGGCGTCGCCATCGTTCTCACGGTTGCGCTGACGCTGTACATGTCGAAGACCTTCACCGGACGCGCCATCAAGGCGGTGGCGCAGGACGAGCCGGCGCTGCGCCTGATGGGCGCGAACCCGGTGCGCATCAAGCAATGGGCCTTCGGCATCGCCACCGCCGCGAGCGCGCTCGCCGGCGCGATGCTGATCATCGTCGGGCCGGTCGAGCCGGGCATGGACCGCGTCTACATCGGCCGCACCTTCGCGGTCGTGGTGCTCGCCGGCCTGGGCAGCATGACCGGCACGGTGGCGGCCGGGCTGATCCTCGGCATCTCCGAGTCGATCGTCCTGATGCACCCGGGCCTGGGGGCGTCGTGGGCGCCGGCAGTGTCGTTCATGCTGCTTCTGCTGATGCTCGGCGTGCGCCCGCAGGGACTGTTCGGCAGATGAAATTCTGGCTCGGCGCGGCGATCGTGCTCGTCGGCCTGGCGGCGATGACCAGCACGTTGAAGTACGAGTACTTTTTCTTCGCCGGCTACACGGTGCTGATGTTCGTGGTGCTGGCCACGGCGTGGAACATCCTCGGCGGCTACGCTGGCTACGTCAATTTCGGCACGCCGGCGTTTTTCGGCCTGGGCGCCTATACGGCGGCGGTGCTGTACAAGGCCACGGCGGCGCCGCTTGCGCTGCAGATCGCGGCGGCGGCGGCGATGGCCGGCTTGCTCGGCTTCGGCGCCGGGCTGCTGACGCTGCGGCTGCGCGGCATCTTCTTCGCCATCGCCACCATCGCGCTGACGGTGATCATGGAGACGGTGTTCATCAACTGGCGCTACGCCGGCGGCGCCACCGGCCTGCAGCTCCTGCGGCCGCCGCCGACCGCGCCCTTCGAGTCCTACATCAAGATGCTGTTCATGGTCATGGCGCTCAGCGCGGTCGCCGCCGTGGCAGTTGCGCGCTACATCGAGCGCTCCTGGATCGGCCGCGGCCTGCGCGCCATCCGCGACAGCGAGGAGGCGGCCGAGGCGAGCGGCGTGCCGACGCTCAGGCTGAAGCTCTTCGCCTGCACGGTGTCCGGGGCGCTGATGGGCGTCGCCGGCGCGCCGATGCCGATGTATCTCAGCTTCATCGAGCCGCCTTCGACCTTCAACCTCAACTATGCGATCGGCGCGCTGGCGAGCCCCATCATCGGCGGCACGGGGACCTGGCTCGGGCCCGTGATCGGCGCCGTACTGCTGAGTTCCTTGCAGCAGATCGTCACCGTCACCATCTCCAGCGAGATCAACGTGCTCTTGGTCGGCGTGCTCCTGGTGGTGTTCATCGTCGCCGCCCCGGACGGGATCATCGGGCTCTACCGGAAAATCTTCGCCCGGAGATGAGCACGTTCCTCAAGGTCGATGGGCTGTCGAAGAGCTTCGGCGGCTTCGCCGCGCTCACGCAGGTCAGCCTCGACGTGGCGCAGGGCGAGCGCTTCGGCCTCATCGGGCCGAACGGGTCGGGCAAGACCACGCTCATCAACTGCGTGTCGGGGCTGCTGCGCAACGACGCCGGCTCGATCCGCTTCGAGGACGAGGAGATCTCCTCGCTTCCCGCGTATGCGCGCGCGCGCAAGGGCATTGCGCGCAGCTTCCAGGTGCCGCGGCCCTTCCACACCATGACGGTGCTCGAGAACCTGCTGGTGCCCTCGGCCTATGTCGTGCATCTGAAGGACGCCGAGGGCGAGTCCACCGCCATGGAGATCCTGAAGACCATCGGCCTCGCCGGCAAGGCGCAGGCCTTTGCGAGCCAGCTCTCGCAGGTCGAGCTGCGCAAGCTCGAGCTGGCGCGCGCCATGGCAGCGCGCCCGCGCCTCTTGATCTCCGACGAGGCGATGGCCGGGCTCTCGGGCAGCGAGGTCGACGAGGTGCTTGCCATCCTCTTCAAGCTGAACGAGTCGGGCATCACCATCATCATGATCGAGCACATCATGCAGGCGGTGATGCGCTTCTCGCAGCGCGTGGTCTGCC
>VBCP01000569.1 GCA_005888925.1 Betaproteobacteria bacterium
CTGCCACGGCGAGCTCGCGCGCGCAAAGCCCGATCCGTCGTATCTCACGCGCTTCTACCTGATGATCTCGCTCGGCGGCGCGCTCGGCGCGGTGCTGGTCGCGATCGTGGCGCCGCTCGTCCTGCCCGGCTACTTCGAGCTCGGCATCACGCTGCTCGTGCTGTCGGTCATCGTCGCGATGCGGCTGCAGCGGCTCGCGCTCTGGGGCGGTGTCGCGGTGGCGATGGCGACCACGGTGTTCGTGGTGCACGGCATGTACGGTTATACGCAGGGCATGCGCGTCATGGAGCGCGACTTCTACGGCGTGGTGCGCACCGCGGATCATCCCGATCCGGTGCCTTACCGCTCCATGTACCACGGCGGCATCATGCACGGCGGGCAACTCCTCGGCGACTCGTTCCGCAACACGCCGGCGGACTACTTCGGGCCGACCTCGGGCTACGGGCGCGTGTTCACCTCGATGCGCGACCTGCCGGCGCGCCGCAAGCTCTCCGTGGGCGTCATCGGCCTCGGCGCCGGCGTGATCGCGGCGTGGATGCAGCCGGGCGACCGCCTGGTGTTCTACGAGATCAGCCCGCGCGTGGTCGATATCGCAAGGCGCGAGTTCACGTTCCTTTCGGATACGTCGGCAAAGACGGAAGTCATCCTGGGCGATGGGCGCCTGTCGCTCGAGCGCGAGCCCCCGCGCGGCTACGACGTGCTCGGCATCGATGCGTTCTCCGGCGACTCGATCCCGATGCACCTCGTCACGCGAGAGGCGATGGCGCTGTACGTGAAGCACATCAAGCCCGACGGCGTAATCGTGTTCCAGGCGACCAACCGCTACATCGATCTCCTGCCGGTGGTGAAGCGGCTCGCGGCCGAGTTCGGCATGGAGGCGGTCAACGTCTCCGACAGCCCGGACGCCGTGGAGGGGCCGCAGTACTGGTATTCGGCGACCGACCAGGTCATCGTCACGCGCAACCAGAGACTGCTCGAGCGCATCGACCAGGTGGCCGACGAGATCGAGGACCGCGCCGGCCTGCCGACCTTCACCGACTCGCACCACAATCTGCTGCGCATCCTGAAGTAGGGCGGGCTCATGCGGCGCTTCAAGCAGGTCGACGTCTTCACCGATCGCCCATTCCTTGGCAATCCGGTCGCCGTGGTGCTCGACGCCGAGGACCTCGACGCGGCAGCGATGCAGCGCATCGCCGGCTGGACCAACCTTTCGGAGACGACCTTCGTGCTGCCCAGCCAAGTCGCCGACTACCGTCTGCGCATCTTCACGCCGCGCCGGGAGCTGCCGTTCGCGGGACATCCGACGATCGGCAGCGCCTATGCCGCGATGCGGGCCGGGCTGGCCACGCCGCGCGAAGGCGAGCTCACGCAGGAGTGCGGCGCCGGGCGGCTCGCGCTGCGCGTCGAAGAGACAAAAATCTACGTGCGCTCCCCCGAGCCGAAGGTCACGCCGCTCGACAACGTGGCGAGCGCCTTCGGCATCCCGCCTGGGCTGCCGGCGCGGCTCCTCAAAGTCGAGGTAGGGCCGGTCTGGCTGGTCGGCGAGATGAGCGACGCCGCGGCACTCGCGGCGCTCAAGCCCGATATGACGGCACTCGCCGAATGGACGACATCGCTCGGCGCCACGGGGATCACGGTGTTCGCGACCTCCGGTGAAGCGGGCAGCGCGGTCCACGTGCGCTCCTTCGCGCCGGCCGGCGGCGTTCCGGAAGATCCGGTCTGCGGCAGCGGCAACATCAGCGTCGCCGCTTACCTGCGGCATTTCGAGCGAGCCGAAAGCTCCTACGTCGCGCGCCAGGGCATGCAACTCGGCCGCGAAGGGCGCGTCTACATGCGCGTCGATAAGCGGGCGATCTGGCTCGGCGGCGAAGCGGTCGCCTGCGTCGAAGGAATGCTCGTGACCTAGCCGGCGGCGGCGAGGTCGGGCTCGCCGCAGTGCTTCAGGATTTCGGCGCGCACGCGATCGCGCAGCTTCACCGCCGCGTTCCAGTCGGTGCCTTCGGGAGCGACCGGCGCGCCGATGGTCACGGAGATCGGCGCGCGGCGCAGATACCAGGTGCCGTCGCGCAGCACCGAACGCACTCCGCGCAGGGCGACCGGCACCACCGGCACCTGCGCCTGCACTGCGGTCTGGAAGGCGCCGGTGCGAAACGGCAGCAGCCCCGTCTGCCGTAGCAGCGTGCCCTCTGGGAAAACGATCAGCGTCGTGCCCTCGCGCGCCGCGCCGGCGAGCTCATCGGCATGCTCGGCGCTCTTTTGCACGTCGAAGCGCTCGACGAATTGCGCGCCCAGGCCGCCCAGGAAAATCCTCGTGATGAAGCTGTCGCGCAGTTCGCGCTTCGCGACGAACGCGCTCTTGTGCCAGGGCAGGATCGCGAGCAGCACCGCGCCGTCGAGGTAGCTCGTGTGGTTGGACGCCACCACGTACGACCCGTTGCGCGGCAGATTCTCCAGCCCGCGCACCGCGAGCGGGATCGCGCAGAGGCGCAGGAACAGCCACGCGCAGCGCTGGCCGAGCCGCCAGGTGGTTCGGCCCGGGGCGACGGCGGCGACGACGAATACCAGCAGGAACAGCACGGCGAAGAGCGCCCAGGCGTAGGCCGCAAAGGCGAGGCCGCGCACCACGCGCCAGCCGCGCCGCGTTTGCGGGAACGCGCCCGCGAGCACCAGGCGCACGAACTGCAGCCACACCGCCTGCGGCCTGACCGCCGCCGGCCCGCGCTCGTAGTATTCGCGCGCCGCGACGCGGCGGATCTTGCCGCTGGAGGTCTTCGGCACCGTGTGCGGCGGCGCGAGCACGATGTCGTCCACCGGCGCGCCGATCAGGCCCATCGCCAGCTCGTTGATCTTGCCCTTCAGTTCCTGGTGGCGGGCGGCGTCGCGCTCGCGCGTTTCGGCGAGCACCACCACGCGCTCGGTGCCGCCGGCGGTGTTGGCCGCGCCGAACACCGCCACGCAGCCGCGCCGCACGCCGGCGAGATCGCCGACCGCCTCCTCGAGCTCGTAGGGGCTGATGTTGCGGCCGCCGCGGATGATGATGTCCTTCTCGCGCCCGGTGATGTAGAGCCGTCCTTCCGAGAGATAGGCGCGATCGCCGGTGTTGACCCACTCGCCGTCGAACAGCGTCTTCGTCGCCTGCGGGTTGCGGTAGTAGCCGCTCGTGGCCGACGGCCCGCGGAACTGCAGCTGCCCTTCGCTGGAGTCGGGCAGCTCGAGGCCGGCCGCGTCGACCACGCGCAGGTCGTGATCGGGAATCACCGTGCCGCAGGCCACGACTTTGAGCGGCGCCGGATCGGCGGGGGCAGCCGGCGTAGCCTCGCCGGTGGTCGAGAAGCGCTCGCGATCGAGCAGATCGACGCTCCAGCGCTCACCGGGCGGCGTGAAGGCGAGCCCGACCGACGCCTCGGCGAGCCCGTATACCGGCGACATCACGTGGCTG
>VBCP01000574.1 GCA_005888925.1 Betaproteobacteria bacterium
CGGCGACCGTCATTACTTCGAGGCGCTCGCCACGCAGCTCGACAGCTGGTTCATCGCCTGCCCCTATGGGCGCGGGCCGAACTGGTCGAGCGCGCTCGAGGCGGGCATGCGCCTCATCAACTGGTCGATCGCCTGGCAGCTGGTCCAGCCGATCGCCGACGAGGCGTTTCGCAACCGGTGGCTGCGCTCGGTCTACGAGCACGCGCACTTCATCCGCCACTGGTTCTCGGCGCACTCCTCGGCCAACAACCATCTCATCGGCGAGGCGGCGGGACTGTTCATCGCCGGCGTGACCTGGCCGCATTGGCGGGAGATGGCCGAATGGCGCGCCGCCGCCAAGAAGATCCTCGAGCGGGAAGCGCTCGCGCAGAACGCGCCCGACGGCGTCAACCGCGAGCAGGCGGTGTGGTACCAGCAGTTCGTGCTCGACATGCTGGTGCTGTGCCTGCTCGCCGGCAAGGCCAACGGCGACTGGTTCTCGGCGGACTACGAGTCGCGCATCGAAGCCATGATGGACTTCATCGCCTCGATCATGGACCGCGGCGGCAACGTGCCGATGTTCGGCGACGCCGACGACGGCCATGTCGTGCGCCTCGACCCGGACCGCCATGGGGAAAGTGAGTTCTCGCCGTTTCGCTCGGCGCTCGCCATCGGCGCGCTGCTCTTCCGCCGCGGCGACTTCAAGCTTAAGGCCGGGCGCCTCGACGACAAGGCGCGCTGGCTGCTCGGCGCGCATACCGCCGCCGAATACCAGGCGCTCGACACCGAGGCGACGCGCCTGCCGCAGCGCCAGACCTTCCCCGAGGGCGGCTACTACATCCT
Organism: Betaproteobacteria bacterium; assembly: GCA_005888925.1. GTDB lineage: Bacteria > Pseudomonadota > Gammaproteobacteria > Burkholderiales > SG8-39 > SCGC-AG-212-J23. Next base: position 823 of record VBCP01000574.1, read on the forward strand.
CGGCGCCGACTTCGATACACCGAACGAGGTGCGTGCCGTCGTCGACGCGGGCCCGCTGGGCTACACGTCGATCGCCGCCCACGGGCACGCGGACGCGCTGTCGTTCACGCTGTCGGTGAGCGGGCGCGAGTTCCTGATCGACCCGGGCACCTACGCGTATCACACGCAGGAGCGCTGGCGGCAGTACTTCCGCGGCACCGCCGCGCACAACACCCTGCGCATCGACGGCCGCGACCAGTCGGAGCAGGGCGGCAACTTCCTGTGGCTGCAGAAGGCGCGCGCCGGCTGCGGCCTGTGGCTCTCGTCGTCCGAGAAGGACAGCTTCGAGGGCTGGCACGACGGCTATGCGCGCCTCGAAGACCCGGTGAAGCACCGGCGCCTGATCGAGCTCGATAAGAGCACGCGGCGGCTGCTGATCGAGGACTCGCTCGAGATGGCCGAGGGGCACGAAGTCGAGCTCTTCTTCCACTGCGCCGAGGATTGCCGGGTGGACGCCGTCGCGGAGGGCTACCTCATCGAGCGCGACGGCGTCGCGCTGCGCCTGGTGCTGCCGGCGAACGGCGCCACCGAGCTCTACCGCGGCAGCCTCTCGCCGCTCCTCGGCTGGGTTTCGCGCGGCTTCGACCGCCGCCAGCCGACCAGCACCATCGCCTGGCGCGCAAGGCTCACCGCGCCGGCGCTCCTGCGCACGACGATCCAGATCGCCCAGGCTTGAGCCGCTCGGTACGCTAGCGCACCGATGTTGCCCGCCGTGGGGGCGGGGGCCAGACTTGCGAGAGTGGCCGACACGATCTTCACGCGGGCGCTCGCGCAAGCCGCCGCAGCGCAGGGAAGCAGCCAGGCGCTGGCCTATCAGCTTCACGTACCCGAGAACACCTTGCTGCGCTGGATGTCGGGCCGCGCGCAGATGCCGCTCGCGGCCTTCCGTCGCGTGATCGAGCTGCTGGTCGAGCACGAGCAGTCCGGCGCGCAGCCGCAAGCGCTCGCGCCCGCGGAGAAGCTCGACTTCAACATCGGCGAGGTGTTCGCGCGCTGCGCCCGGTGCGGCGGCACGCAGTTCGCGCCGGCGGTTGCGGGCACGGCGCTGAGAATGACGAGCGCGCTCCTCTGCGGCTCGTGCACTTTCAGCGTCAAGCACGGCGAATTGCTGAACCAGCTCGCGTCGCAGGCGATACAGCACTCTCGCGCCATGCTGGCGCTCAGAAAACGCCCGAAGGCGCCGCCGCAGCCAAGTGCGAAGGTCATCCGCCTCGGACGGCGCTGACCCCGATTCGCGTTAGCCGTTGGAAGTGGAGTCACCATCGCGCCCGCAGGCTCGAAAGGAGGCCTTCATGAGAGAACGACTGGTCAAAACGCCGATGCAAGAAAGCGCGCCGCAGTCGCGTTCCGCCGGCGAGCTGCAAGGCTTGATCGCGCAGGCCGCGTATTACCGCGCCGAGCAGCGCGGCTTTCAGCCCGGCTTCGAAGTGGACGATTGGCTCGCCGCCGAAGCCGAGGTCATGACCCGCCTGCGCGGCCCCAAGGCCGCGAACTAGCGTTTGCCTGTCGCGCGCGTCATCCGACGATGGCGCGCGCCGCATCTCCTGCTGTACCCTTCGCGAGGAACGGTGTCTCATGGGAAACTTCCTCCTCGATGCGCTGCCGCGCGAGATCTACAGAACTCTGGAACGGCACTTCGAGCGCGTCGCGATCAAGAGGGGCGAGACGCTGCATGAGCCCGGCCAGCCGATCCGGCATCTGTACTTTCCGCTGACGTGCCTCCTTTCCGTCACGATCACGGGCAGGGAAGGCAAGACGGTCGAAACTGGCATCGCCGGCAATCGCGAGATGCTCGGCGTCAACGCCTTCATGGGCGGATGGGACACAAACCGCTATGTCGT
>VBCP01000575.1 GCA_005888925.1 Betaproteobacteria bacterium
CTATGCCGTGCGTGGCTTTCGATTTACACGCCCGCGGGCGTCGTCCTGCAGCGCTACTTCGCGGATTTCGATGCGGTGGGCGACTCGTACGGCATCTATGTGCCCGCCGCGCATCCGGACAAACGGCATTTCGCCGTCATCAAGCTGGGCGACTACAACGGCAGGCTCTACCTCGTGCGCGAGGATGCCAGGGCCTTCGACCTCGACGGCGGCTCGTATTTCGTTACCGGGGACGGCCGCTTCCTTTTCAGCCAGCACGAGTCGGACATGCCGAACCTGACCGTGTTCGACCTCGCCGAGGACCGCGTGGTCTTCTCGACGCGCGCGGGGCTCGAGATCATGGAGTGGTACACGAAGGACGGGCAGGTGTTCTTCACGGGGTTCCTGGACGATAAGTACCCGCCGCGCGAGAAGCTCGATGCGATCACGCGCTACGACTTCGCGCGCCACCGGCTGGTGACCGAGCCGGTGAAGGAAGATCCGCGGACCGGCGCGCGCAAGGTGGCGTGGCTCTTCGAGGCACCGCGAAACAATCGCGACTGCGGGCGGTAAAAGCCTTATCGCCGAAGGCACGATTCGAGCAGCTCGAGCGCGCGGCGCGCGAAGGTCCACATGTTCGCCTCGCGATCGGCGCTCGCTGTCTCGAGCGTGATCACCGCGTCGACCGGGCCGCTCACCGCGAGGCACGCGTGCCCGGCCGCGTCGCCGTAGCGGTTGCCCGAAGGGCCGGCCGCGCCGGTTTCGCAAAGGCCCCAGGTCGCGCCGAGCTTCTCGCGCACGCGCCAGGCGACTAACTTGGCGTAGGGCTCGCTCGCCGAGCGCATGCCGGTCATCTGCTCCGTGGTGATGCCGAGCAGGCCAGAGCGGCTCGCGCCGGTATAGACGATGCAGCCGCCGAGGTAATAGGCGGACGCGCCCGGCTCCGCGACGAGCGCCGCGTTGATCAGCCCGCCCGCGGAGGATTCCGCGACCGCCAGCGTTTCTTTGCGCTGCTTCAGAAGCGCGGCCACCGCTGCGCCGAGCGCGGTTAGACTTGGGTCCATAGGGGAGATCATGAAGCCAATTCTGCTCGCACTGTGCATGGCGATGGCGTCCAGCAGCGGCTGGGCGCAGCCGAACGCGGCCGCCCAGGCGGAGATGCAGGCGGCGATGGACGCGGCCAACAAGGCGTCGGTATCGGGTCCGGCGGACATCAAGCTCGTCGACCAGGCGATGCTCAAGCTGCCCGACGGGCTGGTCTATATCCCGGCGGCCGAGGCGGGTCGCCTGCTCTCGGCGATGGGCAACCGCGTCGGCGAGGGCGTGCTCGGCGTGGTGGTCTCGCCGGCGGCGGACGCCAACTGGTTCGTGGTGATGCGCTTCTACAAGTCGGGCTACATCAAGGACGACGATGCGAGAGAGTGGAAGACCGAGGAGCTGCTCTCGAACCTGAAGGAGGGCACCGAGGAGGGCAACAAGGAGCGCCGCTCGCGCGGCATCTCGGAGATCGAGGTGGTCGGCTGGGTCGAGGCGCCGAAGTACGACGCCGGCACGCACCGCCTGGTGTGGTCGCTGGAATCGAAGGAGAAGGGCGCGCCTGCGCGCGGTGAACAAGCCGGCGATCGCGGCGTCAATTACAACACCTACGCGCTCGGGCGCGACGGCTACATCAGCATGAACCTCGTCACCGCGCTGAAGAAGATCGACGCCGAGCGGCCGGTCGCCAACCAGCTCCTCGCGGCGCTGCAGTACAACGGCGGCAAGCGCTACACCGATTTCGATTCGGCCACCGACCACGTCGCCGAGTTCGGCCTCGCGGCGCTGATCGGCGGCGTCGCGGCGAAGAAGCTCGGGCTCTTCGCGCTCGCCTTCGCCTTCCTCGCCAAATTCGCCAAGGTGATCGGCATCGCGGCGATCGCCAGCGGCGCGGTGGCAGTGAAGTTTTTCCGCCGCAAGGCGTGAAGACGCTCCTCGCGCTGCTCGCGGCGGGCAAGCTCGGCAGCGTGCTGCTCACCGGCGGCACGATGATCATTTCGGTGTTCGCCTACGCGCTGGTGTTCGGCTTCTGGTACGCGGTCGGCTTCGTGCTCCTCATCTTCGTGCACGAGATGGGCCACTACCTCGCCGCTCGGAGCCGCGGCCTCGCGGTCGGCGCGCCGACCTTCATCCCCTTCGTCGGCGCCTGGATCGAGCTCAAAGACCTGCCGCACGACGTGGAAACCGAGGCATGGGTCGGGCTCGCAGGCCCGCTGCTCGGAACCGTGGGGGCGCTCGGCTGTTATTACCTCTACCGCTCCACCGGCGAGACGCTGTTCCTCGCGCTCGCTTACGCCGGCTTCTTCATCAACCTCTTCAACCTGATCCCGATCTCGCCCTTCGACGGCGGGCGCATCACCGCGATCCTCTCGCCGCGCGTGTGGCTCCTAGGCGCGCCGATCCTCGTGGGCCTGTTCCTCTGGAGCCCGAGCCCGCTCCTCATCCTGATGGCGGTGCTCGCCGCGCCGCAGCTCATGAAGGCCTGGAAGTTCGACCCGAACGCGCCGGAAAACGCCGCCTACTATTCGGTGGCGCCGGCGAAGCGCTTCGAGTACGCGCTCTATTACGTGGCGCTCGCCGCGTTCCTCGGCGTGATGAGCTACGACGTGCACGAAATGCTCGCGTCCGCGCGCCGCTAGGCGATGCGATCGACCAGCCAGCCGACGCCATAGGCCACGGCGATGGCGAGCGTGAAGACCGTCAGGTTGCGCGTCATGCCCTTGGGAATGTCGTTCTCGTCCATCCAGCGCTTGATGAAGTAGCTCGCGACGAAGAACGCGATCGTCGAGGCGACCAGGCTGGCGATCAAGCAGGCTCCACAAGCGGAATATTCCCACGCTTAT
>VBCP01000570.1 GCA_005888925.1 Betaproteobacteria bacterium
CCGACAAGGCCTTAACGCCATAGGAGGAGCTATGTCCAAGACGCGAGAGGTGATCCAGGACGGCATCGCCGATGCCAAGACCGAGAGCTCGATCGTCAAGCCGTTCGTCATGTCCCACGGCACGATGGAGTGCTACAGCCTGAAGGAGTCGCGCCGGTTCTACGAGGAGTTCCTCGGCCTCGAGTGCGTGCGCCACGCCAAGCCGGCGATGGTGGTGCGCTGCGGGCTCAAGTTCCACATCGTGGCGGTCGAGGTGGGCGCGGCGGTGCACCCGCAGAACGTGCTCAACCACTGGGGCATGGACGTCGGCTCGAAGGAAGAGGTCGACAAGGCCCACGAGAACGCGCTCAAGCACAAGGACAAGTACAAGATCCGCCAGGTGCTGCCGGTGGTGATGCAGCACGGGGTGTATTCCTTCTACATGGAGGACCTCGACCACAACTGGTGGGAGATCCAGCACTACCCGGGCTTCCAGAACGAGGACCTGTTCGACTTCGGCGACCGCTTCTCGATGGACGACGGCGCCGAGCTCGGCGAGCTGAAGGAGCTCAACATCAAGACCACGGCGTGAACGAGGCGCTGCTCGTGCCGAGCGAGTTCTTCGACAGCTTTCTCGACGAGCTCGAAGCGCGCACGGCGATCGAGGATTGCCTGAAGCGCTTCGCGCGCGCGGTCGACCGCCAGGACTGGGCGCTCGCGCGCACCCTCTACCATGACGATGCCTTCGACGATCACGGCTTTTTCAAGGGTCCGCCCGATGCCTTCCTGGCGCATATCGCGCAGCTGCACGCGCACCAGGACCACTCGATGCATTTCAATACCAACGTGCTGATCGAGTTCCGGGCGAAGGACCGTGCCTTCGTCGAGACCTACGTGCTCGTGCTCCAGCGCTTCGCGGACCGCCGCGTCACCGCTTCGGCGCGCTACCTCGACCGCTTCGAGAAGCGGAAGGGCGAATGGCGCGTCGCGCACCGCACGTTGGTGTTCGGCGACATGGTGTCCGAGCCGATGCGCGAGCCGCTCGGCTTCCCGCCCGAGTTCACCGTGCAGCAGCACGGCATGGACGATCCGCTCTATACCGTCGCGCGCTGATGCCGACGCCGCGCGAGAGCCAGATCGACGCCGTGCTGCTCAAGCTCCCCGGCGTCAGCACGCGAAAGCTCAAGGGCCTGCACGCCTATTTCGTGAGCGACCGGATGTTCGCCTGCATCAGCGGCAACGGCGTCGGACTGCGCCTCCCCGTGACCGTGGCGCGGGAGCTGCACTTCTCGCGCGACAACGTCGTGCCATTTCAGCCGGCGGGGCTGCCGGCGACCAAGGAGTGGATCCAGATCGACCGCGCGGATGCCGCCGACTACGAGAAGGATCTCGAGCTGTTCCGGCAGTCGCTGGACTTCGTGAAGGGCGGCGGTAGATAGCCTAGTCAGGAACCGCCCCACGCGCCGCATAGGTGCACAGTGGAGTAAGGCGGGAGCGCTTCTTGCACGAACCGCCCTATGGCGCGGATTCTCGTTATCGATGACGAGGAAGACTTGCGTGTGCTGGTACGCCAGGCGCTCGAGTCGGATGGCCACGAGGTGATTCCCGCGACGAACGGCGCCGAAGGGCTTGCGCTACAGCGCAAGCGTCCGGCTGATCTCGTCATCACCGACATATTCATGCCGGAAGCCGACGGCATCGAGACAATTCACGAGATCAAGAAGGACTTCCCCCGCGTAAAGGTGATTGCCATGTCCGGCGGTGGAAGGGCTTCTAGCATGCTCCAGTCTGTCCTGACCACGGCGAGCGCGCTCGGCATCGACGCGTTCCTGCGCAAGCCGTTCGACTTCAGCACGCTCCTCCAATCCGTGCGCCAGGTCCTGGGGCAGTCGGCCGCCTGAGCGTGAGCTCTCCGGCGACAAACCAGAGTTCGCCGAGGCTCCTTTGGCTCGGGCTCGCTTTGATCGTCGTACCTGGCGCCGCGTACGTCGGCGTCGCAATCTACGAAAGCCGTGCAATCGCGGGCGCGGTGCTTGCGCTGGCCTGCATGGCCTTTGGCGTCGGCCTCGTGCTGCGTGACTGCCGCAACATCGGACGCGTGGACGCAGCGCGGCACGAGAGTGAAGAGCGCTTTCACTTCTTCGTCCAGGCCGTGACGGACTACGCCATCTACATGCTCGATCCGCGGGGTTACGTAACGAGTTGGAACGCCGGCGCCGAGCGCATCAAGGGTTATGCCGCCGGGGAGATCATCGGCCAGCACTTCTCGCGTTTTTACACCGAAGAGGAACGCAAAGCTGGCGTTCCCGAGGACGCCTTGGAGAAGGCGGCGCGGGAAGGGAAGTACGAGACGGAAGCCTGGCGGGTGCGCAAGGACGGCAGCCGCTTCTGGGCGAGCGTGGTGATCGATCCGGTACGGGACTCGACAGGACGCCTGGTCGGCTTCGCGAAAGTCACGCGCGACATAAGCGAGCGCCTGCAGCACGAGGAGGCTCTCGAGCAGACGCGAGCGGCGCTCGCGCAGTCGCAGAAGATGGAGGCGGTCGGCCAGCTGAGCGGCGGCATCGCGCACGACTTCAACAACCTGCTGCACGTCATCAAGAACGC
>VBCP01000571.1 GCA_005888925.1 Betaproteobacteria bacterium
TAATCGTGGATCTCGGTGACCGTGCCGACGGTGGAGCGCGGGTTGTGGCTCGCCGACTTCTGCTCGATCGCGATCGCGGGCGAGAGCCCCTCGATCAGATCGACGTCGGGCTTCTCCATGAGCTGCAGGAACTGGCGCGCGTAAGCCGAGAGCGACTCGACGTAGCGGCGCTGGCCCTCGGCGTAGAGCGTGTCGAAGGCGAGCGAGCTCTTGCCCGAGCCCGAAAGCCCGGTGATCACGACGAGCCGGTTGCGCGGCAGCTCGACCGAAAGATTCTTCAGGTTGTGCGTGCGCGCGCCGCGGATGCGTATGAAGTCCAAATGAAGCAGCCGAAAAAGCGAAACTTGCTACTATAGCGCGCTTCACTTTCCCGCCGCACTCCTCCCGTGCATCCCGATCGCATGAGCGCAGCCGAACTGCGCGCCGGCGCGAGCCTCGCCGGCGTCTATGGCCTGCGCATGCTCGGGCTGTTCTTCATCCTGCCGATCTTTGCGGTGCACGCCAAGCTGCTGAGAGGCGGCGAAGACCTGTTCCTGGTCGGCCTCGCCATCGGCGGCTACGGCCTGGCGCAGGGTTTGTTGCAGATCCCGTTCGGCATGGCCTCCGATCGGTGGGGGCGCAAATCCCTCATCTACATCGGGCTCGTGGTCTTCGCCGCGGGCAGCTTTCTCGGCATCGCCGCCGACGACATCTGGACCGCGATCGCCGCGCGCATCCTGCAGGGCGCCGGCGCCATCAATTCGGTGGCCATGGCGCTCGCCGCCGATCTCACGCGCGAGCAGCATCGCACCAAGATCATGGCGATGATCGGCGCCACGATCGGCCTGATGTTCGCGCTTTCGCTGGTGGCAGCGCCGGTGCTGTACCGCTACATCGGCATGGGCGGCGTCTTCGCGCTGACGGGCTTGCTCTCGCTGCTCGCGATAGCGGTGGTCAAGTATTTCGTGCCGGATCCGCCGCCGCGGCTCGAGCACGCAGCAGCGTCGAGCGCCGGACGGGCCATACGGCTGGACGCCGAGCTGGTGCGGCTGAACGCCGGCATCTTCATCCTGCACATCGTGCTCTATGCCATGTTCGTCGTCGTGCCGCCGATGCTCGTGGTTGCCGGATTGCCGCTACCGGAGCACTGGAAGCTCTACTTGCCGGTGGTGCTCGGGTCCTTTGTCCTCATGGTCCCGGCGATCCTGTATGCCGACCGCCGCAGTCGTCCCAAGCCGGTGCTCGTCGCCGCGGTGGCCCTGCTGATGGCGGTCGAAGGCGCGCTGGCGGCGATCGGTCCGGGCATCGCGGGGCTCGCCGGGCTGATGCTGGGGTTCTTCGCGGCATTCAACGTGCTCGAGGCGATGCTGCCCGCGCTCGTCTCGCGCATCGCGCCGGCGCACGGCAGGGGGTTCGTGATCGGCGTCTATAACACCACTCAAACGCTCGGCGTGTTTTTCGGTGGACTGCTCGGCGGCACGATCGCGCAGCACTCCGGACCGGGCGCCGTGTTCGCCACCTGTGCCGTACTATGCGGGCTGTGGCTGGCGGCCGCGGCCGGCATGCGAGGGCCGGGACGCGTCGTCAACGACCTTTCGAGTTTGACGTTTAGCATCGCATCGGGAGTGAATCTCGAGGGTTTGCGCGACGCGCTTGCCGCCGTGCGCGGCGTGCGCGAGGCCGAGGTACTGGCCGAGCATCGCATCGCGCGCCTCAAGGTCGTTTCCGGACAATGGGATGAATCGAGCGTGCGCAAACTGGTAACCGGGGAGGTATGAAATGGCATCCGTGAACAAGGTGATCCTGGTCGGCAATCTCGGGCGCGATCCGGAGACGAAGTACATGCCCGATGGCGCGGCCATCACCAACGTCTCGATCGCCACGTCCTATCAGCGCACCGATAAGGCGAGCGGCCAGAAGACCGAGGAGACGGAATGGCATCGCGTCGTGTTTTTCAGCCGGCTCGCGGAGATCGCCGGCGAATACCTGAAGAAGGGCTCGCAGGTCTATGTCGAGGGGCGGCTGCGCACGCGCAAGTGGCAGGATAAGGAAGGCCAGGACCGCTACACCACCGAGATCGTCGCCGATACCATGCAAATGCTCGGCTCGCGCGCCGGTTCGGGCGAGCCGCGCGGTGAAGCCTTCGGCCAGAAGGCCGCCGAGCCCAAGGCGGCGGCAGCCGCACCCGCAGGCGCCAAGAAGCCGGCCGGCAAGTTCGACGACATGGAGGACGACATTCCCTTCTGAGGTTATGATGCCGCGCAGGGAGATGGCATTCCTCCTTTAACCGCCGCAAGGCTGATGATGCCTACGTGAAGCGCCCGCGAGGGCGAAAGCGTAGGCATTTTTGTTTTTGGATAGGCGGCAATGACTGAAACCTGGGCGCTTGCAGCACTGTGGATCGGCCTCGGCCTATTTGCGGCGCTCGTCTCGATCTGGCTGCGGGTCGCGACTGCGCTCTCCGAGATCGTCATCGGCACCATCGCCGGCGCGCTGTTCGGCACGGCTTTCCTGAGCGTGGACGCGCCGTGGATCAAGTTCCTCGCGGGCGCCGCCGCCATCGTCCTCACTTTCCTCGCCGGGGCGGAGCTCGATCCGGAGGTGTTTCGGCGCAAATGGAAGGAGGCGACGGCGGTCGGCCTGATCAGCTTTTTCGCCCCTTTCCTTGCCTGCGCCGCCGCAGCGCGCTGGTTGCTGGGTTGGGACGTCATGGCGAGCTGGCTCGCCGGAGTCGCGATGTCCACCACCTCGGTGGCCGTGGTTTACGCGGTCATGATCGAGTTCGGCTTCAACACGACCGACTACGGCAAGACCGTGCTCGCGGCCTGCTTCATCACCGATCTCGGTACGGTGGTCGCGCTCGGACTGATCTTCGCGCCCTTCACCCTGAAGACCGTGCTCTTCGTCGCGGCGATGGTCGCGGTCGGCTTGGCTTTGCCCTGGATCACGCCGCGTCTTTTCCGGCGCTATGGCGGCCGCGCCTCGGAAATCGAGGCGAAGTTCCTGCTGCTCGCGCTTTTCGGGCTGGGCGCTCTCGCCGCCTGGGCCGACAGCGAGGCGGTGCTTCCCGCCTATGTTCTCGGCATGGCACTCGCCGGCACTGTGGGCCGCGACCATGTCCTGGTCCGCAGGCTGCGCACCCTGTGCTTCGGGCTGCTCACGCCGTTCTACTTCATCCGGGCCGGATCCTTCATATCGCTTCCGGCGCTCGCGGCAGTGCCCGGAGCCTTCCTCGTCATGCTCGTCACCAAGGTTGCGGCGAAGATGGCGGGCGTTTACCCGGTCACCCAGGCCTTCCGCTCGCCGCCTAAGGAAGGCATGTACACGACATTGCTCATGTCCACCGGACTCACGTTCGGCACGATCTCCTCGCTCTTCGGCCTTTCGCATGGCGTCGTCGACCAGGGCCAGTACTCGGTCCTCGTCGCCGCGGTCATCGCGAGCGCCGTCGTGCCGACGCTGATTGCCAATGCCTACTTCATGCCCCGCCACCTGCTGCCCGCCCAGGAGTTGAAGTAACGGCATGTATCGCAAGATTCTCGTCGGGTATGACGGTTCCGCGGCGGGCCGCAAGGCATTCGAGACGGCGCTCGAGCTAGCCGAAAGGGACGGCGCAGAGCTTTTCGTGCTCTCGGTCGCCCGCCCGCCGGAGGTCGGCGACGACGTCGAGACCGAGGCGGTGATCGAAAAC
>VBCP01000121.1 GCA_005888925.1 Betaproteobacteria bacterium
ATTTCCGCATCATGCGCAACAACGGCCTGATCAACTTCCTTGACGGCTGCGCCGTCACGCTGCCCTGCCACGAGCAGGGCGCGGCGCCCGTCGGCTTCATGGTGTGCGGCACGGCCGGCACCGATCGCCGCATTCTCGCGGTGGCAGCCGCGGTTGAGCGAGCGCTTTCCGGCGATTGACGCTGCGGCGGCGCGGCGCAGGTTTTCGCGCGCTGCCGAAACCTATCCTCGAGCGGCGCGGCTGGAAACCGAAGTCGGCGCGCGCATGCTCGAGCGGCTCGATTACATGAAGCTCGCGCCGCGGCGCATCCTCGATGCGGGCAGCGGTCCGGCGCGCGAGGCGCGCGCGCTCGCCGCGCGCTACCGCGGCGCCCAGATCATCGCGCTCGATTTCGCGCCGCAGCTCTTGCCGCGGCGCGGGCGCCTCGAGCGCTGGCTCGGCCGCGGCGTCATGCCGCTGTGCGGCGATTTCGGGCGGCTGCCGCTGGCCGCGGGCAGCGTCGGGCTCGTCTGGTGCAACCTCGCGCTGCATTGGGCCAACGATCCGCTCGCCGTGTTCCGCGAATTCGAGCGCGTGCTCTCCGCCGAGGGCCTGCTCATATTCAGCACGCTCGGCCCGGACACGCTGAAAGAGCTGCGCGCGGCGGCCGGCGCCTCGCGCGTGCACGCGTTCATCGACATGCACGATCTGGGCGACATGCTGCTGGCCGCGGGCTTGAGCGCGCCGGTGATGGACATGGAGCTCATCGGCATCGATTACCGCGCCGGCGAGCAGCTGCTCGACGATTTGCGCGCGAGCGGCCAGACCAATGCGCGCGCCGATCGGCGCCGCGGACTGTCGGGCCGCCGGTTCCTGGAGCAATTCCGCAGCGCGCCGTTGCGCGCGACGTTCGAGGTCGTATACGGCCACGCGTGGAAGCGTCCGCCGGCGGTCAAAACAGTCCGTGTTTTCAAGCGCCTTCCTTGAGACCGCGTTGGAGAATGCGCGCGGCGCGGGCTGGCGTTCCAAGAGGAGCACGGCGGGTTCAGCCTGACCCTCAAGCGCAATTGCTCGATCTCTCCGTCCGGACTCGCGTGCGTGTTCGCCGCATTGGCTCTCGCGGTGCTCGCGATCGGAACGGGCTTTGCGATCGCCGGCGCATGGCTGATCCTGCCGTTCGCCGGACTCGAGGTGCTGCTGCTTGGCGGGGCTTTCGTGCTGCAGGCGCGCCACGCCACCGATTACGAGCGCATTGCGCTTGAGCGCGGCCAGCTCATGATCGAGGTGGCCGACGGCCGGCGCCTCGCGCGCTACGAGCTCGATGCGCGCCGCGTGCGCGTCGAAGTGGACGGCTCGCGGGTCGTGGTGCGCGGGCCGCGGGAAGCGCTGGAGCTGGGGCGGCACCTCGACGAGCGATCGCGCATGGCGTTCGGCGCCGAGCTGAAGAAGAGACTGCGGACCTAGACCGGGGAAAGAACAACATGAAGGGATCGAAGCTCGGTTCGAAGGCAATGAGCACTCTCGCCGGCCTCGCCGCGCTCGGCGCCGCGGCGAACGCGCACGCGCTCGAGTGGTACTTCCAGTCGCCGGGCTCGCAGCTCGCGCGCGACGTCGATCACCTGCACCAGTACGTGATGTGGCTGATCATCGTCATTTTCGTGGCCGTCTTCGGCTTCATGTTCTGGGCGTGCTACGCGCATCGCAAGTCGAAAGGCCATGCCGCCGAGCAGTTCCACGAGAACACCACGGTCGAGCTGCTGTGGACCGTGATCCCCGCAATCATCCTGGTGGTGATCGCCTGGCCGGTGACCAAGGTGGTGATTTCGCAGAAGGACACCTCGGCCCCCGACATCACCATCAAAGTGACCGGCTACCAGTGGAAATGGGGCTACGACTACATCAAGGGCGAAGGCGAGGGCATCAGCTTCGTCTCGATGCTCTCGACGCCGCGCGAGCAGATCGAGAACAAGGCGCCCAAGGGCGAGCACTATCTGCTCGAGGTCGACAACGAGATGGTCGTGCCGGTGGGCAAGAAGATCCGCGTCATCACCACCGCGGCCGACGTGGTGCATTCGTGGTGGATGCCGGCGTTCGGCGCGAAGCAGGATGCCATCCCCGGGTTCCTGCGCGACCTGTGGTTCAAGCCCGAAGTCACCGGCACCTGCCGCAGCCAGTGCGTGGAGCTCTGCGGCAAGGAGCACGGCTTCATGCCGATCGTGGTGCGCGTGGTCTCGCAGGAGGACTACGGCAAATGGGTCGGCGAGCAGCAGAAGGCGGCTCTCGCCCAGGCCGAGGATCCCAACAAGAAATGGGACACGCCCGATCTCATCGCGCGCGGCGAAAAGGTCTATGGCGCGAACTGCGTCGCCTGCCACCAGGCCACCGGCAAGGGCATGCCGCCGGCCTTTCCGCCGCTCGCCGGCGCAAAGCTCGTCGCCGGGTCGAAGGCAGGCCATATCGACATGGTGCTGAACGGCAAGCCGGGCACGGCGATGGCGCCGTTCGGCAAACAGCTCTCGGACACCGAGATCGCCGCGGTCATCAGCTACGAACGCAATTCCTGGGGCAACAAGTCAGGCATCGTGCAGCCCGAAGGAAAGACTATGAGCGCAGTCGTCGATACCCACGATCACGGCCACGGGCACGATCACGCCCACGATGAGCACGGGCACCACAGCCCGTACGGCGGCGTCATGCGCTGGATCACCACCACCAACCACAAGGACATCGGCACGCTCTACCTGTGGTTCGCCGGCATCATGTTCTTCATCGGCGGCATGATGGCGGTGGTGATTCGTCTGGAGCTGTTCCATCCGGGGCTGCAGTTCGTCGATCCGGACTTCTACAACCAGCTCGTCACCTCGCACGGCCTGATCATGATCTTCGGCGCGATCATGCCCGCGTTCGTCGGCTTCGCGAACTGGCAGATCCCGATGATGATCGGCGCGCCCGACATGGCGTTCGCGCGGCTCAACAACTGGTCGTTCTGGCTGCTGCCGTTCGCCGCCACGCTGCTGATTCTCGCCTACTTCATGCCCGGGGGCGCGCCCGGCACCGGATGGACGCTGTACGCGCCGCTCACGGTGCAGCAGGGCATCGGCATGGACTTCACCATCTTCGCCGTGCACATCCTCGGGATGAGCTCGATCCTCGGCTCGATCAACATCATCACCACGATCCTCAACATGCGCGCGCCCGGCATGACGATGATGCGCCTGCCGATGTTCATCTGGACCTGGCTGATCACCGCCTACCTGCTGGTCGCGGCGATGCCGGTGCTCGCCGGCGCGGTGACCATGACGCTCACCGACC
>VBCP01000117.1:0-30887 GCA_005888925.1 Betaproteobacteria bacterium
AAAAGATTTTTCAGCGTGCGCCGGGGCCGGCGCGCGTCGGGCTGCAGCCGCTCGCCGCCTGAACGAAGCTTCACATGCAACGCTCCCAGCTTCACCCACTTTGGATCAATACCCGCGCCGCGCGCCCGGCGAAAGCGCAGCTCGCCGCCGAGCTCGGGAAGCGCGAGCCTGCGCTCCCCGTGCCACGTGACCGGATGAAATGCGCGCGCTGCGATCGGCCTTTCGATCTTCACATCGCCTCTGTAGACGCGAAGTTGCACGCCATCGTGCGCGATCAGCGTGTGCGATCCGCGCCCCGTGAGCTGCTTGAGCATCTCGATCAGCTTCGCCTCGCTCGGCGCGCGCAACCCCTGGGCAGCGAGGAACCCGCGCAGCGCGCTGCTCGCGTTCACCTCGGCGCGCCCGAAATGGCGCGCGGCGCGCGCCAGCGCCTCGCGCCAGCGCGGGTAGCGCTCGGAGAGCAGCGGCGCGATACGCACCCGGATGAAACTGCGCGTGAAGGCATCCGACGCGTTGCTTTCATCCTCGACCCATTTAAGGCGATGCTCGCGCGCGTAGGCGCCGATCGCCTCGCGCGATACGTCGAGCAACGGGCGCACGAGCACACGTCCATGGAAGCTCGCGCGCTGCGGCATGCCACGGGCCCCGCGCGGTCCGGCGCCGCGCAGCAGGTTCATCAGCACGGTCTCGGCCTGGTCGTCGAGCTGGTGAGCCAGCGCGAGCACGTCGAAGGGCAGCTTGGCGAGCGCCGCATAGCGCGCCGCGCGGGCAGCGGCTTCCAAGCCCTCCCTGCCTTTGGCGACGCGCACGCGGCGCACCGTGAGCGGCACCTCCAGCCGCTTGCACAGTGCGCGGCAGAAGCGCGCCCAGCGGTCGGCGTTCGGGCTCAAGCCGTGATGGATGTGCGCCGCCGTCACCTTCTCGCGCTGTGCCAGCGCGTGCAGCAGCACCACCGAATCGATGCCGCCGGAGAGGCCTACGAGAATGCGCTTGCCGTGCAGCTCTTCGAGCGTGCGCCCGACGGCGGCGGTGACCTCAGCGCTCCTGGGCTTCCTTGAACTTGCCATAGCCCATGAGCCGTTCGAGCCGGCTTTCCACCAGCTCTTTCGGCTTATTCTCCTGGACCTGCTTGAGCGCCTCGGCAAGCGCGCGCTTGAGCGCCTGCGCCGCGACCGAGGGATCACGGTGCGCGCCGCCGAGCGGCTCGGGAACGATCTTGTCGATGAGGCCGAGGGTCTTCAGGCGGTTGGCGGTGATGCCGAGCGCTTCGGCCGCCTCGGGCGCCATGTCGGCGCTGCGCCAGAGGATCGAGGCGCAGCCTTCGGGCGAGATCACCGAATAGGTCGCGTACTGCATCATCAGCAGGATGTCGCCGACCGCGATGGCGAGCGCGCCGCCGGAGCCGCCTTCGCCGATGATGGTGGCGATGAGGGGCGTGCGCAGCCGCGCCATCTCGAACAGATTGCGCCCGATCGCCTCGGACTGGCCGCGCTCCTCGGCGTCGATGCCCGGGTAGGCCCCCGGGGTGTCGACGAAGGTGAATACCGGCAGCGTGAACTTCTCGGCGAGCTTCATCAGGCGCAGCGCCTTGCGGTAGCCCTCGGGCTTGGGCATGCCGAAGTTGCGCGCGATCTTCTCCTTGGTGTCGCGGCCCTTCTGATGCCCGATGATCATGCACGGGGTGCCGTTGAAGCGGGCGAAGCCGCCCACCATCGAGCTGTCGTCGGCGAACGTGCGATCGCCGTGCAGCTCGTCGAAGTGCGTGAAGAGTGCCTGCACGTAGTCGAGCGTATAGGGGCGCTGCGGATGGCGCGCCACCTGCGCCACCTGCCACGGCGTGAGCTTGCCGTAGATGTCCTTGGTGAGCGTCTGGCTGCGCTTGGTGAGGCGCTGGATCTCCTCGGAGATGTCGACGGCCGAGTCGTCCTGCACGTAGCGCAATTCCTCGATGCGGGTTTCGAGCTCCGCGATGGGCTGCTCGAACTCGAGGAAGGTGGTCTTCATCGCCGCGCGGATTCTAGCCGATCACGACGCGATTGCGCCCGCCCGCCTTGCCCGCATACATAGCGCGGTCGGCCCGGGCGAGCAGTGCCGCAACGTCCTCGCCTTTGGCGTGCTGGGCGACGCCGATGGTGACCGTCACAGGCCGCTCGGCCAGAGCGGCGAAGCGCGCGGCCTCTATCGAGCGGCGCATGCGCTCCGCCGCGGCACGTGCACCCTCTAGCGTGGTGCCGGGAAGAATCAGCAGGAACTCCTCGCCACCGAAGCGCCCGAAGACATCGATCGCCCGCAGCCCCGCCGCGGCACACACCGGCAGCTCCTTGAGCACCGCGTCGCCGGCGGCGTGGCCGAGGCTGTCGTTGATCGCCTTGAAATGGTCGACGTCGGCCAGGCACACAGAAAAAACGGTGCCCAGGCGCTCGGCGCGCGAGCGCTCGCCGGCGAGGCAGTCCATCAGGAAGCGGCGGTTGTAGGCGCCGGTGAGCGCGTCGCGGATCGCGAGCTGCTCGATGCGATCGAACGCGCCCTTCAGCTCGCGATGGCTGTCCGAGAGCCGAGTGCGCAGGCGGTTCACGTAACCGCCCATCGCCGCGAACCACGGCAGCACGACCACGAGCACCGCGAACTCGGTGAGCAGCGCGCCCCGGTCGACTTGCGGCTCGCGCGCCATCAAGAGCGCGAGCATCGTGCCGTGCGCGGCGAGCGCAACAAAAGCAAGCGTCATCAGGCGGCGGCTCCCGAGGCGCAGCACGCCGAACAGCATTGCCACCGGATAGAACAGCATCAGCGAGCTGCGCGCCGGGCCGGCCTGCGTCATCAGGAAGGCCAGAAGGACCAGCGCCGCGCCGAGCTGCTCGGTCGTCAGGCTGGGATCGGCGAAGCGCAGGTTGAGCCCGGTACGGAACACCACGTAGAAGAGCGCGATCAGCGCGAGGATCGCCGCGCTGCCCTCGATCGCCACGCGCCAGGGCAGCCGCTCGACCAGCGCGAAGATGAACAGCGTGAGGCACAGCAGGAGCGAGGTGCCCGCCGCCATGAGATAGCGGCGCATGCGCAACGCCTGGCGCCTCAGTATTCTACCGGCAGCGGATCGAGCGACCTCCAAAGGTACCAGGTGGCGACCGAGCGCCACGGCCGCCAGGTCTCGCCGAGCCTTGCCATCGTGCGCACCGACACCTTGCGGCCCTTGTAATAGGCGAGGCGGATGCCTTTCTGCAGACCCAGGTCGTCGAGCGGAAAGACATCGGGCCGCAGCAGGCTGAAGATCAGGAACATCTCCGCCGTCCAGCGGCCGATGCCGCGCACCTCGACCAGCTCGACGATGATCTGCTCGTCCGACATCTGCGGCCAGCGATGCACGTGGATCGCGCCGTCGGCGAAATGCTGCGCGAGGTCCGCGATGTACTCCGTCTTGCGATCCGACAGGCCGCACGCCCTGAGCTCGGGTCTTTTCTTCATCAAGACTCCCTGCGGTGTCATGTCGCCCACGCAGGCCGCGAGACGGTCCCACACGCTCTGCGCCGCCTTCACCGAGATCTGCTGGCCGACGATCGCGCGCGCCAGCGTGAGGAACGGCTCGCCGCGGCGCGCGAGGAACACCTTCGGGTGGGCACGCATGATCGCGCCCATCACCGGGTCGCGCCTGGCGAGCGCGCGCTTGGCGCGCTGCCAGTAATCAGGCTTCATGCAGCGGCAGGCTGGTGAGCAGGTTCTGCGGCTTCATGCGCACCGCGCCCTCCTCGGTCGCGCAGAGCGCAAGGTAGATCGTTCGCCCGGCGATGTCGGCGCGCATCGTCCGCGGATCGTCGAACTGCAGCGCGAAGAGCGCGAGGATGCGCTGCATGCGTCCCTGCTCGACCTCGCTGCCCGACCACAGCTCGTTGAGGATCGCCGTCGACTCGGCGTCCAGGCCGATATGCCAGGCCCAGCGCGCCTCCTCGATGCGCCGGATCGGCTTCACGTGCACCTCGATGCCCAGGAAATGCTTCACCCACACTTCCAGCACCCTGCCCAAGGCATCCAGCGCCGGGCGCCCGTAGGTCAGGCTGATCACCGTGTCGTAGCGCGACTCGCGCTGCCAGTAGAGCGCGGCGTTCGGCCGGTCGAGCACGTCGAGATCGACCTTGCCGAGCGCGCCCGCTTCGACGATCAGCCGGCCGATGCTGCCATAGCGGTTGCCCGCCGCGTGCATCTCCACGGTCTCGAGGTCGGCGACCAGCGCATGGCCCTCCTGGATCGTCGCTTTCTGGTCGCGAAAGAGCAGCTCGGCCGCCCGCAGGCGCAGCGGATCGTCGCAGCCATCGAGGATGTTGCGCAGGATGACGTGCACCATCTGCTCGATGAAAAGCGCTGGACCAGCCGATCGCGGAAGGCCAGCACGACGCGATAGTTGTCGCGGGCATCCGCGTCCTCCACTGCGTCGAGCTCGCGTTGCGGCACCTTGCGGCGCGGATCGGCCATCAGGGCGGCATGCAGCGCCTGCTCGCCCGGACCGGACTCTTCGAGCGGATGCACCTCCGGCCGCAGGTAGTAGGCGCGCAGAAAATCGTCCGTAACGCGCAGGCGTCCGGACGGGTCGCGCTCTAAAAGGTGGAAGCCGGAATTACGCCAAAAATCAGGCAGGCGCGAGAACCAGTCGCGAGTGGGACGCGACGTGCTGCTTCAGGAACTCCATCTGGTCCGCCAGGATGCGGCGGTTGGTGAGGATCAGGTATTCGGCCTTGTTCGGGATATAGGGTGCGTAGAGGAGCTCCACGCCGCATTCCTGCGGCAGGCGGTTCCTCTTGTGGCCGTTGCAATGCCGGCACGCGGTCACCACGTTCATCCAGGTATCGCGCCCGCCGCGCGAGAGCGGCGTGATGTGGTCGCGCGTCAGGCGGAAGTAGTTGAACTCACCCCCGCAGTACGCGCACATGTGGCGGTCGCGCCGGAAGAGCTCGCGGTTGTTGAGCGGCGGCACCTGATTGAAGCCCTTGGCGGCGAGCGCCTTGCCCTTGATGGCGATGATCGAATGCGCCGTGATGCTCGAGCGCTCGCCCGTGATGCGCGAGATGCCGCCGTAGTACGTGAAGGTCTCGTCGCCCATCGTCCAGGCGATCAGGTTCTTCGCGTAATAGAAGCACGCCTGCTGCCAGCTGATCCAGCGATGCGGCACGCCGTGGGCGTCGAGCGAAAGAATGAGTGGCTTATCCATTGGCAGGAATCGTGCTTCGCGATTCTGCCAAGCAACCCCGGGCTTTGCAATCCCCGCTAAAACAATGGGCTGGGAAGAGAACCTCTAGGTCTTGTCGACGGCTTCTTTGAAGCCCTGGCCGGCAGCGAACGCCGGCAGCGTTTTCGCGTTGATCTTGATCTCCTTGCCGTTGATCGGGCTGCGCCCGGCGCGCGCCTTGCGCTTGCGCGGCAGGAAGGTGCCGAAGCCGACCACGGTGACGCGCTTTCCTTTCGCGACGTTTTCGACGATCGCCTCGAACACCGCGTTCACCGCTTCGCCCGCCGCTGCCTTGCTGAGGTTGCCCGCCTTTGCCGCGACCTGCACGAGATCGGACTTCGTCACCACGTGTGGCATTCTTTTCTCTCCCCCGCCTCTCCACCGCTGGCTGATCGTATCCAAACCAAAATGGAAAGACAATGAACTTGCGCACGCGCGCTGGCAAAGCATTTATGATTACGCGAAGAGGAGGATTCACCATGCATTCATCGCGCACGCTTGCCGCGGCCGCGCTCGTCTGCGCCGCGCTCGCCACGCCACTACACGCCCAGACCACGCTCACGTATTCGAGCTGGGTGCCGCCGACACATCATCTGACGATCTGGCAGGCGAACTGGGCCGCCGAGGTCGAGAAAGCCACCGGCGGACGCGTGAAGTTCCAGGGCCTGCCGAAGGCGCCAGCCGCGCCGCCCGGAACCTTCGACGCGGTGCGCGACGGCCTGGTCGATCTCTCGTACGTGACCGCGAGCTATACGCCCGCGCGCCACATCCTGCCGCTGATGGCCGAGCTGCCCGGGATGGCCGATACCGCGGAAGTGAATTCGGTCGCGTATTCGCGCATCCATTGGAAGCATTTCCACAGGTTCGGGGAATACAAGGGCGTGAAGCTCCTCGCGGTCTGGACGCACGGCCCCGGACAGATGTTCACCAAGAAGGCGGTCGGCGGCATCAATGACGTCAAGGGTCTCAAGATTCGCACCGGCGGCGGCATCGCGGAGGCGGTGGCCAACGCCATCGGCGCTTCAGCGTTCGTCAAGCCTGCGCCGGAATCCTACGAATTGCTGAATTCCGGGGTGGCCGACGGCGTGTTCTTCCCGTTCGAGTCGATCGTGTCCTTCAAGCTCGACACCGTGCTGCAGCAGGCCACCGTGTTCCCCGGCGGCATGTATAGCTCCTCGTTCGGCTTCTTCATGAACGAGGACAAGTGGAACAAGCTCTCGAAGCAGGACCAGGCGATCATCGAGAAGCATTCCTATGAGTACGCCGCGCGCAGCAACGGGCAGTCTTGGGATGCAGCGGACCAGAAGGGCCTCGACGCGCTGAAGAAGGCGAGCGTCAAGATCGTGCGCGCCGATCCCGGCTTCGTGAGCGAGGTGCGCAAGCGCTCCGAACCGATCATCGACGACTGGATCAAGAAGGCGAGCGCCAAGGGCGTGAACGCCAAGGCGGTGCTCGACGAGTTCCGCGCCGAGATCAAGAAAGTCAGCGCCGAAAAAAGATAGACTCTTCGGGTGTCCGCACCCGAACGAACCTGGGAGCGGCGGGCCGATGCGGTTCTCGGCATCGCCGCGTCGATCCTGCTCCTTGGGATGATGCTCCTCACGTTCGTCGACGTGGTGGCGCGCTACCTTTTCAACCGCCCGATCCGCGGCGGCTTCGAGATGACCGAGCTGGTGCTGCTCGTGCTGATCTTCGCCGGGCTGCCGCTGGTGTCGCATGCCGACGAGCACGTGACGATGGATTTCATCGACCGCATGCTGCCCGAGCGCGCGGTCGCCATCCTGATCCGCGTGGTGCATGCCCTGGTGGCGGCGGTGTTCTTCTTCCTCACCTGGCAAGTGCTGATCAAGGCGGCCCGCATCGCCGGCTACGGCGACACCACCGATGTCTTGCGCATCACCGTCGGCCCGTTCGTCTATTTCATGGCCGCGATGATCTTTCTCACGGCGCTGGTGCACGTCTTCAAGGTGTTCGTACCCGGTGAGCGGCGCTCGATCCAGGCGACGACCTAAGGGATGACCGAGGCGCTCATCGGCCTCCTGGCCATGATGGTGCTTGCCTTCGTGCGCATCCCGATCGCGCTGTCGATGGGCATCGTCGGCATCGTCGGCTACGCCTACATGCGCGACTGGAGCTGGGGCGCGGCGCTCGCCACGGCGCAGACCAAGATCTACGAGACCGGCCGCAACTACACGCTCTCGGTGGTGCCGCTGTTCATCCTGATGGGCAACTTCGTGACCCGCGCCGGCATGTCGCAGGAGCTCTTCCGCACCGCGTATGCCTTCATCGGCCATCTGCGCGGCGGGCTCGCGATGGCTACCATCGTCGGCTGCGCTGGCTTCGGTGCGATCTGCGGCTCCTCGATCGCCACCGCGGCGACCTTCGCCAAGGTCGCCTATCCGTCGATGAAGCGCTTCGGCTACGCGGACTATCTTTCCACCGGCTCGATCGCCGCCGGCGGCACGCTCGGCATTCTGATCCCGCCCTCCACCATCATGGTGATCTACGGGATCATGACCGAGACCAATATCGGCAAGCTGTTCGCCGCGGGCGTGCTGCCCGGCATCTTGGCGACGCTGCTGCTCTGCATGGCGGTGCAGTACGTGACGTGGCGCGATCCGAAGGCCGGCCCGCGCGGCGAGCGCACCAGCTGGCGCGAGCGCTGGTCGACGATCGCCGGGCTGCAATGGTTCTTTGCCGTCGGCGTCGCCATCTGGCTCGCGGTGCGCCTGAGCTGGATCGAAAGCGACAACGCCGCAGTCATCGGCGCCTTCGTCGTGTTTCTGATGTCGCTGCACTACAAGGGCGTGAGCAGCGTGATCGCGCTCTTTACGCTGGTGATGGGCGGCATCTACGGCGGGGTCTTCACCGCGGTCGAAGGCGCGGGTGTCGGCGCCTTCGGTGCCATGGTATTCGCGCTCGCGCGGCGCGCGCTCGGCTGGCGCGAGCTCTACGAGGCGCTGCTCGAGAGCGCGCGCACCACGTCGATGCTCTTCATGATCCTGATCGGCGCGCTGATGTTCGCCGAGTTTGTCAACATCACTACCATGCCGGCCGACCTCAAGGCGTTCGTCTCGCAGTTCGAGGTCAACCCGCTGATGGTGGTCGCGGCGATCATGGTGATCTACGTGATCCTCGGCACGGCGATGGAAGAGCTCTCCATGATCCTGCTCACCGTGCCGCTGTTCTTCCCGCTCATCGTGCACATGGGCCTCGATCCGGTCTGGTTCGGCATCCTGATCGTGGTGGTGGTGGAGATCGGCCTCATCAGCCCGCCGGTGGGCATGAACCTCTTCGTGCTGAACACGCTGCTGCCGCAGGTGCCGACGCGCACCATCTTCCGCGGCGTCATGCCGTTCGTGATCGTCGACTGCGTGCGGCTCGCGATCCTCGTCGCCTTTCCCATCATCTCGACCCTGCTGCCGAGCTACATGAAATGAAGCAGGACTTCATCGAACGCGTGAACCGCGAGATGACGGCCGATTTTCCGAGCGCCGATCGGCCGGCGCGCGAGGCGCTCGCCGGCGCGTGCCGCATCCTCGCGCGCGAAGGCCACGAGTCGGGCCTCGCCGGGCAGGTCACGGCCCGCGCGGACAAAGCCAACATCTGGTGGACACTGCAGTTCGGCTATGGCTTCGACGAAGCGAGCGCCGAACGCATGGTGCTCGTCGACGAAGATCTGAAACCGCTGAGCGGCGGCCGCCCCAATCCCGGCGTGCGCTTCCACATCTGGATCTACCGCCAGCGACCGGACGTCAACGCGATCGTGCACACGCACGCGCCTTACGCGTCCGCGCTGGCCGCTACCGGCCACCGGTTGCGAACCATTCACATGGATAGCGCGATGCTCCACGGCTGCGCGCATCTGCCGGAATGGCCGGGCGTGCCAGTCGCCGATGACGAAGGCCGCATCATCAGCGGCGCGCTCGGATCGGCGAAGTGCATTCTGCTCGCCAACCACGGGCTGCTCACCGCGGGCGCGAGCGTGGAGGAAGCGACTTATCTCGCCGTTTTCTTCGAGCGCGCCGCGCGCATGCAGCTTCGCGCCATGGCCGCCGGCGGGTTCAAGGAAGTCGAGCCGGCGCTCGCCGAGCAAGCGCGGGCGTTTCTGCTGCAGCCTTCGATCGTGCGCGCGACCTTCGCCTACTGGCTCAGAAGGGCGGACGCTCCTTCGGCGGCAGCGCCTTGAAGCGCTTGGCGCCTTTGACGATCTCGCGGCGCGCAGCGTCGGCGTCCTGCCAGCCCTCGACCTTCACCCACTTGCCCTTCTCGAGATCCTTGTAGTGCTCGAAGAAGTGCACGATGCGATCGAGCGTCAGCTCGGGCAGATCGCGCACCTCGCGCAGACTGCGATAGGCCGCAAACACCTCATCGAGCGGGACGGCGACCACCTTCGTGTCCTCGCCTGCCTCGTCGCGCATCGCGAGCATGCCGACCGGCCGGCAGCGGATCACGCAGCCCGGCAATAGCGGCAGCGGCATCACCACCAGCACGTCGACCGGGTCGCCGTCGCCCGAGAGGGTGCGCGGCACGTAGCCGTAGTTGCAGGGATAGCGCATCGGCGTGGTGAGCACGCGGTCGACGAAGATGGCGCCGGTCTCCTTGTCGACCTCGTACTTCACCGGCTCGGCGTTCATCGGGATCTCGATCACGACGTTGAAGTTCTCCGGCAGGTCGCGGCCGGCGTCGACCAGATCGAGGCTCATGCCTTTCTCCCGTGCGTCACGGCACCCGCGTAGGCCGAGCCGACCTGCGCGGCATATTTCTCCAGCACGCCGGACAGAGCGCGCTTCGGCTGCTTCGGGGAGCGGCGCTTGAGCTCGGCCTTCGGCACCTCTAGCGAGAGCGCGCCACCCGCGGCGTCGATGCGGATGCGATCGCCGTTCTTGACGAGCCCGATCGGGCCGCCCACCGCGGCCTCGGGCGAGACGTAGCCGACCATCATGCCGCGCGTCGCGCCGGAGAAGCGCCCGTCGGTGAGCAGCGCGACCTTCTCGCCCATGCCCTGGCCGTAGATGAGCGCGGTGATGCCGAGCATCTCGCGCATGCCGGGGCCGCCCTTGGGGCCTTCGTAGCGGATCACCAGCACCTCGCCCGCCTTGTACGCGCGGCGCTTCACCACGTCGGCGCAGGCTTCCTCCGAATCGAACACGCGCGCCCTTCCCTCGAACACGAGCGACTTGAGCCCGGCCACCTTGATGAGCGCGCCCTCCGGCGCCAGGTTTCCCTTCAGCACGACGATGCCGCCCGTTTTCATGATCGGCTCGCGCCGCACCACTTCGCCGTCGGCACCGGGATGGGCGCGCAGCGCCGCTTCCAGCGTCTGGCCGGAGAGCGTGAGGCATTCGCCGTGGAGGGCACCGTGCGTCAGCAGAGATTTGAGAACGGCGTTAACGCCGCCCGCTGCATGGAGATCCTTGGCGAGGAAACGGCCGCCGGGCTTGAGATCGGCGATCAGCGGCGTGCGCTTCGCGATGCGCGCGAAATCGTCGAGCGTGAAGCGGATGCCCGCTTCGTGCGCAATGGCGGGAATATGGAGCGCTGCGTTGGTCGAGCCGCCGGTGGCGGCGACCGCCGCGCAGGCGTTCTCCAAGCTCTTCTTCGTTACCAGCTGGCGGGGCAACGGTCCACCCTTTTCCAGCAAGCGCATCACCATTTCGCCGGCGCTGCGCGTCAACGCGCCGCGTTGCGCATCCACTGCAGGCAACGTCGCCGATCCCGGTAGTGCAAGACCTAGCGTCTCCGCGACCATCGCCATGGTGTTGGCGGTGAATTGGCCGGGGCACGAGCCGAGCGTGGGCAGGCACACGCGCTCGAGCTGCTGCAGCTCGGCCTCGCTCATATCGCCGGCGAGCACCGCGCCGACCGCCTCGTAGGTATCGAGCACGGTGACGTCGCGGCCTTTCCACCAGCCCGGGAGTGCCGCGCCACCGTAAACAAAGACAGACGGCAGATTGAGCCGCACCATCGCCATCATCATTCCCGGCAGCGTCTTGTCGCAGCCGGCGAAGGCGACGAGCGCATCGTAGGCGTGGCCGCGCACCACCGCCTCGACGCCGTCGGCGATGATCTCGCGCGAGACGAGCGAGTAGCGCATGCCGCCGTGATTCATCGACATCGAGTCGGCCACCGAGATCGAGGCGAAATCGAACGGCATGCCGCCCGCCTCGCGCACCGCATCGGCCGCTTCGCGCGCGAACTGGCCGAGCAGCGCGTTGCACGGCGTGACGCGGCCGTCGGTCGAGACGACGCCGACGAAGGGCTTGGCGAGATCGGCATCCGACAGGCCGAGGCTGCGCAGGAACGCGCGGTGCGGCGCGCGGTCCAGCCCCTCAACCGTGATGCGCGAGGGCAGCTTCTTCGTATTCACGCACGATCTCTTCGATCGAAGTGCTGTGCGGCAGGCCGAGGTCCGCGGCGCGGCGCGAAAGCGTCGCCTGCGGCACCGCATCCATGATCGCCTGCAGCGCCGGATCGGGCTCGAAGCGCAGCTTGCCGCTCGCCTTTGCCTTGGCCGCGTCCCACATCTGCTGCGCGCTGGCGGAAATACCGGTGAGCAACACGGTGCGCCGCGGCCCAATCTGTGCGGCCTCGAGCTGCGAAGCCAGGATGAAGGATTGCACGACGCGCTCGAGCGAAATGCACGGCACGCGCGTGCGCGGCTCGACCGGACAGACGTAATCGCGCCCGGCAAGCGGCTCGCGGATGATGGCGCTCGCCCAGCCGGACACGGCGGTGTTCGCGCTGCCGGGGCGCACCATGACCGTCGGCAACCTTAGCGCGCGGCCATCGATGTAGCCGCGGCGGGTGTAGTCGTCGATCAGCACTTCGCAGATCAGCTTCTGCGCGCCATAGGAGATGCGCGGCGATGCGTGCGTGTCATCGGTCACCGGATCCGGCAGGCGGCCGCCGTACACCGCGATGGAAGAGGCGAAGACGAACTTCGGGCAATGACCGGCGAGCCGGCAGGCCTCGAGCAGGTCGCGCGTCGCATCGAGGTTTACCTTGGTGCCGAGCTCGAAGTTCTGCTCGGCGCCGCCCGAGACGAGCGACGCGAGATGGAATACGACGCCGACCTCGGGTGTGATGAGCGAGCGCGCGAACTGCGGATAAGCGATGTTGCCGGTGATGGCGTTCGCGAAAGGCATGCTTGATTGGTCGGTCGCGATCACTGCCTCATTTCTGTGAGGCGCGAGCGCGCGCACCAGCGCGGATCCGATGTAGCCCGCGGCTCCGGTGACGAGTATTCTCATGGCCGCAGGTATTCTATAAAGAGGAGGATGCAGTAATGCGACGCGCTTTGTTTTTATTGCTGATGCTCGCGAGCGTCCAGGCATGGGCGCAGGCGTATCCCGCGCGAGCGGTGAAGCTCATCGTGCCCTACGGCGTGGGCGGACCCGCCGACATCTACGGCCGCTTCCTCGCCTCGAAGCTGCAGGATGCGCTCTCCCATCCGTTCGTAGTCGAGGACCGTCCCGGCGGCGGCTCGATCGTCGGCAGCGACGCGGTCGCCAAGTCCGCGCCCGACGGCTACACGCTGCTCGTGATGTCGAACACGCACACGGTGAACGAGACGCTGATTCCGAAGAAGCCGTTCGACCTGATGCGCGATTTCGCGCCGATCACCGGCATCAACTCCTCCGACCTCCTGATGGTGATCCATCCGTCGGTGCCGGCGGCGAACCTGAAGGAGTTCATCGCGCTCGCGAAATCGAAGCCCGGAGCGCTCAACTACGCCTCCTCGGGTCCGGGAACGCCCTACCACATGGCGGGCGAGCTCTTCAAAGCGATGGCCGGCGTCGACATCGTGCACGTGCCGCACAAGGGCTCGGACCAGGCGCGCACCGCGATCCTCGGCGGCCAGGTGCAGATGATGTTCGATGCGATCACGACCATGGCCGGGCAGGCGCGCGCCGGCAAGGTGAAGGCGCTCGGCACGACCGGAAGCTCGCGCTCCTCCGTGATGCCCGAGGCGCCGACCATCGCCGAAGCCGGCGTCCCGGGCTACGAGGCGACCATCTGGCTCGGCTTGATGGCGCCCGCCGGCACGCCGCGACCGGTGCTCGAGAAGCTGAACACGGAAGTGAACAAGATCATCGACGCGCCGGAGGTGAAGGAGACCTGGGCGAAGCAGGGCGCGGTGCCTATGGGCATGCCGGTCGACGAGTTCGGCAAATTCCTGCGCGAGGACATCGCGAAGTGGGCAAAGCTCGTGAAGGCCACCGGCATGAAGGTGGACTAAGATGGGCGCTAACTCTGGGAGGGGTTCATGCCGACACTCAATCGCTGGTTCCTAGTAGGCGGTCTTGCCATCGCTGGCAGCGCGGCGGCGCAGGGCCAGCCGGCACCGCAGGCGGACCCGAAAACCGTCGCGCCGGTCAACGCGACGCCCGGCGTCGACAGCACGGCACCGACGCTGCGGCTGCCGGCATCCGGGCGCAACCAGTTTTCTTCCCCGGTGATGGGCATCGACATCAAGGGCGAAGGGTTGGCGCTGCCGCCAGGGGTCGCGCAGCCCGACGAGCCGCTCGTTGTGCCCGCCAAACCTGCGGCGGCGCCGCAGGGCGCTACTGCGAAGTGATGTTGGCGGCGCGCGCGATGCGCGTGTAAAGCGCGATCTCGCCCGCCACCAGGCGGTCGAATTCCTGCGGCGCGGTGGGCCGCGGCTCGATGCCGATCGGCGCCCAGCGCGCTTTGGTATCACTGTCGACGAGGATGCGGCCGAGCTCGGCGTTTAGCCGCATCATGATGCCGCGCGGCACGCCCGAGGGCGCAAGCAGCCCGAACCACAGTTCCTGCTCGTAGCCCGCGACGCCCGCCTCGTCGATCGTCGGCAGCTCGGGCAGCAAAGCGTCGCGCGTGCGCGAGGAGACGCCGAGTCCCACGAGGCGGCCATCACGCAGGAGGTTCACCGCGTTCGCGATCGGCGCCATGAAGAACTGGACCCGGCCGGCGAGCGTTTCGCCGAGCGCCTCGGGGATTCCCTTGTGCGGCACGTGCACGACGTCGATCGCCGCCATCGCCTTGAAGATCTCGGCGGCGAAATGCGTGCCGCTGCCCACGCCCGCCGATGAAAAGTTGATCTCGCCGGGGCGCGCTCTCGCGGCGGCGAGCAGCTCGCGCACCGAGCGCACGCCGAGGGCGGGCGCAGCCACCAGGACATATTTCGAGGTGGCGGTCTGCGTGACGCCGGCCAGATCTTTCAGCGTGTCGTACGCGAGCTTCGGATAGATCGCGGCGGCCACCGCGTGCGCCGAGGAGACCGACAGCAGCGTGTAGCCGTCGGCCGGCGAGCGCGCGACCATCCCGGCCGCCACGGTGCCGCCGGCGCCGGGCCGGTTCTCCACGATCACCTGCTGCTTCAGGCTCTCGCCGAGGCGCTGCGCAATATGACGCGCAGTGATGTCGGGACCGCCGCCCGGCGTGAAACCGACCACGATGCGCAGCGGTCTACTGGGATAGTCATCCTGCGCACGGGCTGCGCAGGCCAATCCCGAGAGGACGAGCGCCGTGACGACGAGCACTTTCTGGCTGGCCATGTTCCTCCTCCTCGTGCTGGCCGGCATCGGCGGCATGTTCCTCTACGGCTGGGTGCGCCGAAAGGACAAGATGCCCAAGGTCGCCCCGCTGCCGCCGGACGACGACGATTGGAAGTGACGCTACTGCGCGGCTCAGTTTGCAGGCGAGGCGACGGGCTTGCCCTTCTCCACGACGTAAGTCGCAAGCACCTTCGCCGGCCCGCTGCCGGTGTTTCTGCCGTCGTGCACCGCGCCCGCGGGAACGAAGAACGCCTCTCCCGCGTTCAGCGTGCGCGGCGGCTGGCCGGCGATCTCGAGCTGCAGCGTGCCTTCGAGCACGTAGCCAAGCTCCTCGCCGGGATGGGTGTGCTTGCCAGCCGCGCCGCCGGGGACGAATTCCGCTACCACCTGCACGGCGTGGCGATTGCTCCCGCTGACGTCCTGATCCTGCACCATCTTGCGGGTGAATCCGGGTTGCTGCGCGTAAAGCGCGAAGCCGAGCATGGCCAATGCGAGCGCCAGGAACCATCGTTTCATCCTGCCTCCCCTAGGTAGAGACCGCTTCCAGCAGCTTCATCATCGTCTGGTCGGCCCAGAAATCCGGATCCTCGTCGATCTTCTTGTCACCGCGCGCGCGGATCGCCGGATCGATGTTCTTGCGCTCGCAGAAGCCGTGCCAGAACTGCTTCACCTCGTCCGCCGTCATGTCGTCCAGGCGCCGTCCCGGCGGAGGCTTTGCCATCAGCCCCACACCCACCAGAAGACGAACGCAAAGCCCACCGGCAGCACCAGGGCGAATCGCAGCATCGTCGACATGCGCGTACGCTCCGTCGGGTCGAGCTCGGCCTTGCGGTTGAGCTTCTTCGCGCGCTCGTTCGCCGCCTTGCTCAGCATGATGTACTCGAACAGGTAGAGAAAGGCGCCGATGCCCAGGCCGATCAGCGCGCCTTGCAGAGCAGGATGCATGGCGGCGACTCTAGCATGGGTACAACAGGAGTGCCTCGCGCTCGGCGCGCCAGGCGTCCTCGTCCACTCGCGCGAGCGTATCGAGGTCGGCGGCGCTCGCCGCCGGGTCGTCGACCCATCTGCGCAGTGCCTCGCCGCCGTTGATGAGATCGATCGCCAGGCGATCGCGCTCGTATTCGTAGGCGAACTCGCGCCACAGCGGATAGTCGGGGCGCAGGCTGCGCAGCGCCTTGAACGCCGCCGCCACGAGCCGCCACGGGCGGAATGCGGCGTGGCGATAGAGTGGATCTTCGGCGTGAATCTGCAAGCCCGCGCACAGCTGCCCGACATGCTTGTGAAAGGTCGGCTCGAACCAGCATTCGCGCAGGCGGCAGCCCTCGAGCCATTGCGGCGCGAGCTTCTCCATCTGCTGGCGCAGCCGCCGCGCATCGATGTCCGGCGCGCCGAACACCTCGAGAGGCCGCGTGGTGCCGCGCCCCTCGGAGAGCGTCGTGCCCTCGAGCATCACGCTACCGGGATAGCAGCGCGCCATGGCGAGCGTCGGCGCGTTCGGGCTGGGATTGATCCACACGCGCTCGCCGAGCGGCCATCCCAGCGGCGCAAAGCCGTCCATCGCGATCACTTCGAGCTCGATGTCGAGCCCGAGCGTCTGCTTGAACCAGCGCGCGAGCTCGCCCATCGTCAGCCCGTGACGCATCGGCAGCGCACCGGCGCCGACGAAGCTCTCCCAACCCTGGCGCAGGCGCGTGCCCTCGATCGGGCGCCCGGCCGGGTTCGGCCGGTCGAGCACCCAGACGCTCTTTCGGTGCTGCGCGGCGGCCTCGAGCACATAGCGCAGCGTGGTGATGAAGGTATAGACGCGGCAGCCGAGGTCCTGCAGGTCGACCAGAAGTACGTCGAAGCTCTCCATCATCGCCGCGGTCGGCCGGCGCACCGCGCCGTACAGGCTGAACACGGGGATGCCGTGCACCGGATCGGTGAAGTCGGGCGACTCGACCATGTTGTCCTGCTTGTCGCCGCGCAGCCCGTGCTGCGGGCCGAAGGCCGCGGAGAGCTTGATGTCGGAAAGAGCGGCGAGCGCGTCGAGCGAATGCACGAGCTCGCGCGTCACCGACGCGGGATGGGCGAGCAACGCCACGCGCTTGCCCGCGAGCGGCCGGCGCAAGCCCCGGTCGTCGAGCAGTCGGTCAATCCCGAACTTCATCGAGCTCCAGCGCAAAGGCGCCTGCATGGTGGAAGTCGGGCTTGCCGCTCGCGTGCTTCAGCGCCCAGTACGACAGGCCGCCGCTCGCTTCTTCAATGATCACCGCGAGGCCGAGCGCCAGGGGCGCCCGGACATAGCTCGGCGAAACTCGCGCCAGATCCACGAGCGCGTAGAGATCGAGCCGCCCGGCGCTCGAATGGACGGCGACCTGCGGGTTCAGGGCTTCGTCGGCGAGCGTCGCGCCTTCGCGGTACCGGCTGAAGGCGTACGCGGCCCACTCGCCCGACGGGGAGAAATTGAATTCGTGGTAGGCCTCCGCGCCCTTCTCCCGCACGAAGAGCTCGCAGCAGCTGTGGCGCCAGAGCTTCCAGCCGATGCGCGCCGGACCGGGTGCCGGAATGCTTAGCGCCGCGATCTTGCCGTGAACCGAGTAGTGCAGCGCCAGTTTTCCCTCGCGGGTTCGGGTCGCTGCGGCTGCGACAGCGTGTACCTCACGGCTCGGCGCATGCGGATGGCAGAGAAGTTCGTTCATCGCGGGCGTTACTCTACCGGGCTAGAGCACGATCTCGCGCGCCGCCCCGCGCACGTCCATCTCGAACTCGAGCCCCACGACCGGCGGCCGGGCGACGTGCCACGCGAGGCCGCCGGGCGCCGCGCCGCGCGCCGCGATCTCGGGACCGACGAGCGCGCCGATATCGTGCACGGTATAGGCCTGCGTGCTCACCGCGTCCTGCCATGAAAAGCCGAGCGCCTTGAGCCGCTGTTCCATGAGATCCACGACGAAGCGCAACTTCTCGCGCAGGGCGTCTGCCGACGTGTAGCCGTAGCGCACGGTGCGCGCGGCGTAACCCTCAGGACCACCGCGCACCTCGGCGCCGCCGGCGACGATGAAGCTGCCGCGCCGCGAGCGTGCCGGCACCGTGTAGGAAAAGGCGTAGAGCGCGGGCTCGCGCGGCTTGTCGTATTGCGGGCAGACGTTGGTGCGCGCCACCGGGTTCACCTCGTTGCGGAAGATGTCCCAGCGCGCGAGCGTCTTCACGTATACGCGGTTGAAATCCTCGAAGCCCTGTTCGGTGAAGGGCTCGGCCGAGCGCAGCTCGCACGCGGCGAATGCGGTGGAGGGCCTGCCGAGCGCGGCGAGATGCGCTTCCACCGCCGCGAACCCGGCGGCGAGCGGCAGCGGCCGCGCAAGGCGCGCCCGCTCGATCTCGAAGCCCGCCTCCGCCGCGACGCCGCTCGAGAACTGAAAGCCCGCGCGGATGTAGCGGTAGCCGCCTTCCTTGAATACGATCACGTCAGGCATGGCCGCATCTTAGAGGAGGAACCATGAACCGACGCAGCTTCCTGGCCGGCAGCGCCGCCGCCCTCGCCGCTTCGCGCGCGCTCGCGCAGGCGCCCAAGGTGTTTCTCGATTACGACCAGGCGGCGCTCGACGCTGCCTACGACCAGTCGAAATACGCTCCAAATCTCCAGCAGATCACGAAACGCTACGCCAGCAACAGCGAGATCACCCGCTCGCGCCTCGGCGCGCCGCGCCGCGTCGCCTACGGCACGCAGCCGATCGAGCAGCTCGACATTTACCGCACCGAGCGCGCGAATGCGCCGGTCTTGGTCTACATCCACGGCGGCGCCTGGCGCGGCGGCCTCGCCAAGGACTACGGCTTCCCGGCCGAGCTGTTCGTGCGCGCCGGAGCGCATTACGTTGTACCCGATTTCTCCTGGGTGCAGGACACCGGCGGCAGTCTCCTGCCGATCGCCGACCAGATCCGGCGCGCGGTGGCCTGGACCGTGCGCAACGCGGCGAGCTTCGGCGCCGATCCCGCCCGCGTCCACGTTGCCGGCCATTCCTCCGGCGGACACATGGCCGGTGTAGTCGCGGTGAGCGATGCAAACGCGAAGGGCTACGTGCTGATCAGCGGCATATACGACCTCCTGCCGGTGTCACTTTCGGCGCGCAGCGCTTACGTCAAGTTCAACGAGCAGACGCTCCACGCGCTGAGCGCGATGCGCCACCTCGACAAGATCCAGGCGCCGGTAGCCGTGGTCTACGGCACGCTCGAGACACCCGAGTTTCAACGGCAGAGCCGCGACTTCGCCGAGGCGCTGCGCAAGGCGGGAAAGCCGGTAGAGCTGATCGTCGCCGAGGGCTACAACCACTTCGAGGTGATGGAGACGCTCGCCAACCCGTTCCAGTTCGCCGGCCGCGCCGCGCTCGAGCAGATGAAGCTCAAGGCACCCGTTTAGCGTTCGCATTTCACGAATCAACGGTGTGATCGGGGCATAGTGCTCAGGCGCAGCCACCGTTCGTCCCATTTGTCGCAGCTGCATCGCGCGTAACGCAGCGACCCTAGAATCTCCGCATGCAGCAATTACGCGTTCTGGTGGCCGACGACGACAAGGATGCGGTTGCGAGCCTCATGCTCCTCCTGCAGGAGGAAGGGCACGAGGTGCGCGGCGTCTACAGCGGCCTCGCCGTGCTCGACAAGGTGCGCGATTTCGGCCCGGACGTGGTGCTGCTCGACATCGGCATGCCGCACATCAGCGGCTACGAGGTGGCGCGCGCGCTGCGCGAGCGCTATGCGAGCGCGCGGCCGCTGCTGATCGCGATCACCGGGCACAGCAAACCGACCGACCGAACGCTCGCGCAACTCGCGGGCTTCGACCACCATTTCGCCAAGCCCTACGATCCCAAAGCGCTGCTCGCGCTGCTGCGCGCTAGCGGCGCCGCGACACGATCTCGAGCAGCTCCAGAAACACCCGATCCGGCGGCACTTCCCGGCCGGCCAACCAGTCATTGATCTCGTCCAGCGGACGGCCGAGCACGGCGGCGAGCGAGTTGGCGCCGCCGCTCGCTTCCAGCGCCTTGCGCGTCGTTCGCATGTAAACGGTCTCTTCGGCCACGCCGCTTTCCCTCTCGAGCGGCGCGCAGTGTAACTAACGTGACATACGGACGGGAGTCGCCAAACCCTCTATTTTTTGTAGTGGTCGCGACGCCGCCGCGAGGACCCTGACGAATTCTTGCGCTGCCATCGCGCGGCCCTTGGCATTGAGATGGCCGCCATCCTCGGTGTACGCCAGCGACATCGCGGGTACTGTCGCGCCGTCCCAGGACACGGTCACCGAGGTCCCATCGGGCGCGATCGACTCTAGCCGCGCGAGGTCGAAGATCGGCTCACGCCCGGCGTATGTTGCGCGCAGCAGGCGGTTGTATTCCTCGCGCCGCACGTTTTCGATCGTGCCGTAAGGCGCGCGCCCGAGCAGGCGCTTCGCGAGCGCCTTCGGCCCGCTCTGCACCGTGGTGAGCGGCAATGTCGCATGAACGAACACGGTGCGCGGGTTCTTCGCACGCAGCTCGGCGATGGTGGCGCGATAGCGCTCGAACAGCGCGCGCGCGTCGGTGTCGGCGTTGACGTCGACGTAGCAGAACTTGATGAGCGCGATGTCATAACGCGAGTCCTCGCCCACCGCGGCCTTGAAATTCTGCAGCTTGCGCAGCGGGTCGCCATTCTCGGCGAGGAACTCGTCCTTGATGGAGAGCCGCAGTCCGGTCGTCGGGCCGAGCTCCTTCACGCCTTGCAGGATGTTCGCGCCGACCGACTGGTGACCGAAGTAGACGCGCGGTTCGGCAGCAGCGGAAAAACTCGAGGCAAGGAAAATGGCCATCAGTGCAAGGCGCAACATCCGCTCCGATGATAGAGAGCGCGACCGACATCGTTCGCGCCGCCGCCGTGCGCCGTTCGAACTATGTACCATGGCGAGCCGATGGGCCATGTCTTCCATCGCAATCCCCTGCACAGCTACCCGGTCGCGGTGGCGGGCGACGGCGCTTATCTTTACGACCGCGAAGGCCGCCGCTACTTGGATGCCTCCGGCGGCGCCGCGGTCAGCTGCCTCGGCCATTCCGACCGCGCGGTGATCGAGGCGATCCAGCGCCAGCTCGAAGCGCTGCCCTTCGCCCATACCTCGTTCTTCACGAACGAGCCGATGGAGGCGCTGGCGGACGCGCTGATCGACAGTGCGCCGCACCCGCTCGACAAGGTCTATTTCACTTCGGGCGGCTCCGAGGCGACCGAAGCCGCGCTCAAGCTCGCGCGGCAGTACTTCGTCGAGAAAGGCGAGCCGCAGCGCGCGCATGTCATCGGCCGCCGTCAGTCCTATCACGGCAACACGCTAGGCGCGCTCGCGGTCGGCGGCAACCTGTGGCGCCGTCGTCAATACGAGCCACTGCTGATCGGCGCGACGCACGTCTCCCCGTGCTATGCATACCGCGATCAGCGCGCGGGCGAGAGCGATGCCGCCTACGTCGAGCGCTTGGGCGCCGAGCTGGAAGCCGAGATCAAGCGCCTCGGCGGCGACAGGGTGATTGCGTTCGTTGCCGAAACGGTGGCGGGCGCAACGCTCGGCGCGGCGCCTCCGGCGCCCGGATATTTCAGGCGCGTGCGCGAGATTTGCGACCGGTTCGGCGTGCTGCTGATTCTCGACGAGGTGATGTGCGGCATGGGCCGCTGCGGAACGCTATGGGCCTTCGAGCAAGAAGGCATCGTCCCGGACATCGTCACCATCGCCAAGGGTCTCGGCGCGGGCTATCAGCCGATCGGCGCCCTCGTCGTTTCGAAATCCGTCTATGACGCCATCTGTGGCGGCAGCGGTTTCTTCCAGCACGGCACCACCTATCTCGGCCACGCCGCCGCATGCGCGGGTGCTTTGGCGGTGCAGCAGCGCTTGCGGAAGGACGGGGTACTCGCGCGCGTCAAACCGATGGGCGAGCTGCTGGAGCAAAGCCTGCGCGGTGCGTTTCGCGAACATCCGCACGTCGGCGACATCCGGGGCCGCGGGCTCTTCTGGGCGCTCGAGCTGGTCGCCGAGCGCGGATCGAAGAAGCCCTTCGATCCCGTGCTGCAGATGCACGCGCGGATTAAGCAGGAGGCCCTTAAGGCGGGACTCCTGTGCTACCCGATGGGCGGCACCCTCGACGGGGTGCGCGGCGACCATGTGCTGCTCGCCCCGCCCTTCATCATCGAACCGGCCCAGATTGAGGAACTTGTCCACAAGCTCGGACGCTCGCTCGAAAGCGCACTAATTAATACCTGAGCCGCGCGCTTGCGGGTACGCTGGGTCAGCAGTCATGAGAACCCATACCACGCTGGTCATCAATCCGAAGGGCGGGTCGGGGAAGACGACTGTGGCGACGAATCTCGCGAGCTACTTCGCCGCAAACCAGGTCGCCACCACGCTGATGGACTACGACCCGCAGGGCTCGAGCCTCAACTGGCTGCGCCAGCGGCCGATGCACCTCACGCGCATCCACCCCGCCAATGCCGCGCCGGCGAAGCCCGGCCGCATGCGCAGCATGGACATGCGGGTTCCTGAAGACACCCGGCAGCTGGTGATCGACGCGCCCGCGGGCGCCTCCGGGCTGCTCCTGCAGGAGATGCTCTCGAGGACGAACTGCATCCTCATTCCCGTGGCGCCTTCGTCGATCGATATCCATGCGACGGCGAACTTCATCCGCGACCTGCTGCTCGCCGGGCGCATCCGCGCCAACAACATCCGCCTCGCGGTGGTCGCGAACCGCGTGCGCAAATCGCTCCCGGTCTATCAGCCGCTCGAGCGGTTCCTGAACTCGCTCAACCTGCCGCTTGTTTCGCGTCTGGGCGATTCCGATGTTTACGTGAGCGCCGCGGAGACCGGCGTCGGCGTCTTCGAGATGGAGTTCGCCGCGTCCGTCGCCGAGCGCCAGCAGTTCATGCCGATCGCCGAATGGGTCGACAGCCCGAAGCTGATCGTCGACCCGAAAGTGCCCTCGCTCC
This sequence comes from Betaproteobacteria bacterium, assembly GCA_005888925.1. Taxonomy (GTDB): domain Bacteria; phylum Pseudomonadota; class Gammaproteobacteria; order Burkholderiales; family SG8-39; genus SCGC-AG-212-J23. Next base: position 22,711 of record VBCP01000117.1, read on the forward strand.
TGCCGTTCCACCCCGCGATTTCGGTCCCGGGACGCTCCGGGCTGCGCGTCGTCACCAAGGGTTTCCCGGCCCCGTAGTCCTTATCCGCGCGTCCCAGAGATCGCGCGGCGCTTGCATTTCCGCTCGCCAGCCAGCATGATCGCCGCATAATCGACGAGAAGAGGGCATCACCCTCCGAATGGCATGAAGACCACGCTGGTGATCAACCCGAAGGGCGGCGCGGGAAAAACCACCGTCGCGATCAATCTGGCGAGCTACTTCGCCACGAGCGGCATCCCCACCACGGTGATGGACTACGACCCGCAGGGCTCGAGCCTCAACTGGCTGCGCCAGCGGCCGATGCACCTCACGCGCATCCACCCCGCCAATGCCGCGCCGGCGAAGCCCGGCCGCATGCGCAGCATGGACATGCGGGTTCCTGAAGACACCCGGCAGCTGGTGATCGACGCGCCCGCGGGCGCCTCCGGGCTGCTCCTGCAGGAGATGCTCTCGAGGACGAACTGCATCCTCATTCCGGTGGCGCCTTCGTCGATCGATATCCATGCGACGGCGAACTTCATCCGCGACCTGCTGCTCGCCGGGCGCATCCGCGCCAACAACATCCGCCTCGCGGTGGTCGCGAACCGCGTGCGCAAATCGCTCCCGGTCTATCAGCCGCTCGAGCGGTTCCTGAACTCGCTCAACCTGCCGCTTGTTTCGCGCCTGGACGATTCCGATGTTTACGTGAGCGCCGCGGAGACCGGCGTCGGCGTCTTCGAGATGGAGTTCGCCGCGTCCGTCGCCGAGCGCCAGCAGTTCATGCCGATCGCCGAATGGGTCGACAGCCCGAAGCTGATCGTCGACCCGAAAGTGCCCTCGCTCCTGCCGTTCCACCCCGCGATTTCGGTCCCGGGACGCTCCGGGCTGCGCGTCGTCACCAAGGGTTTCCCGGCCCCGTAGTCCTTATCCGCGCGTCCCAGAGATCGCGCGGCGCTTGCATTTCCGCTCGCCAGCCAGCATGATCGCCGCATAATCGACGAGAAGAGGGCATCACCCTCCGAATGGCATGAAGACCACGCTGGTGATCAACCCGAAGGGCGGCGCGGGAAAAACCACCGTCGCGATCAATCTGGCGAGCTACTTCGCCACGAGCGGCATCCCCACCACGGTGATGGACTACGACCCGCAGGGCTCGAGCCTGAACTGGCTGCGCTCGCGCGCGATCGATGCGCCGAAGATCCACGGCGCGAACGGCGCGCCCGGAAAATTCGGACAGCTGCGCAGCTTCGAGATGTACGTGCCGCCCGAGACGCGTCACCTGATCGTCGATCCGCCGGCCGGCGTTTCCGGCGTGCTGCTCCATGAGCTGCTCGATCGCGCGAACGCGATCCTCGTTCCGCTGGTGCCCTCGGTCATTGACCTGCACGCGACCGGCAACTTCCTGCGCGAGCTGATGGCGATGGGCCGCATGAAGACCGGCAACATCCGCGTGGCGGTGGTGGCCAACAAGGTGCGCCGCTCGATGCCGGCCTACCCGCCGCTGCAGCAGCTGCTCGATGCTCTGGGCCTGAAGCTGCTCGCGCGCCTGATCGATTCCGATATCTACATGAAGACCGCGGAGACCGGCGCCGGCATCTTCGAGATGAACGCGGCCGCGAGTGCCGAATGCAAGCAGTTCCTGCCGATCGCCGAATGGGTCGCGCAAGAGCCGCGCCTCGCCGAGGCCGCCGTGGTCTGCGACCTCGCGCGCACCCGCGCCGCCTAGGATTTTCCCTTCCAGACGTCGCGCGCGACCTCGACGATGCGCGCCAGCTTCTTCCATTGCTCGTCTTCCGTGAGCTTGTTGCCATGGTGCGTGCTGGCGAAGCCGCATTGCGGCGATAGGCAGAGGTTCTCGAGCGGCACGTAGGTGGCCGCTTCGTCGATGCGCCGCTTCAGGCTTTCCCCGTTCTCGAGCTTGCCCGACTTCGTCGTGACCAGGCCGAGCACGACCTTTTTGCCCTTCGGCAGCAGGCGCAGCGGCTCGAAGCCGCCGGCGCGCTCGCTGTCGTATTCCATGAAATAGCCGTCGACGTCGGCCGAGAACATCGCCGCCACCACCTCGTCCTGGTAGCCGCCGGCGGCGAACCAGGTGCTGCGGAAATTGCCGCGGCAGGTATGCATGGTCACCGCGAGATCCTGCGGCCTCGCCTCGAGCGCCATGTTGATCGCCTGCGCGTACGCCTGCGGCAGGTCGTCGGGATCGTCGCCGTTCTTGCGGAAGTTCTCGCGGACTTTCTCATCGCAGAGATACGAGAAGCCGACGTCGTCGAGCTGCAGGTAGCGGCAGCCGGCGTCGTAGAGATGGCCGATGGCCTTGCGGTAGGCCGCGCCGAGATCGGTCCAGAATTCGTCGAGCTCCGGATAGAGCGTGCGTGAGATGGCGTTGCGGCCGCCGCGGAAATGCGCGCTGCCAGGCGAAGGCATGGTGAACTTGGGCATGCGCGTCGCGACCGACTTGAGATACGCGAAATGCTCGACCATGATCGGGCGCGAGCAGGCGATCTTGCCCGTGACGCTCGCCATCGGCGGCACGTCCTCGGCGTTGAAGGTCAAGCCCACCGGGCGCGTGAGCTCGATGCCGTCGAGCTGCTTCAAAAAATCGAGGTGCCAGAAGTCGCGGCGGAACTCGCCGTCGGTCACCGCCTGCAGGCCAATCGCCTCCTGCTTCTTCACCGCCTGCGCGATCGAGCGGTCCTCGACCGCTTTCAGCTGCGCCGCGGCAAGCCTGCCCGCCTTGGCCGCCGCGCGCGCCTCGTGCAGCTCCTTCGGGCGCAGCAGGCTGCCTACCTGATCGGCATGAAATGGCGGCCTGGACGTTCGGGTAGTCACCATGGGCCCTCCTCGCAGCCCATGCATGGTACGGCAGGAAACTAAGCGGTTTGCGCCAGGCGGAGCGCGAGGCGATCGCTTGTCGCCGTTCCGCTACCCGAGCGAGGGAATAGCGCGCGCTTGTCGGCTTTTTTTGTCATCGAGTTGCTAATGCGCGCCGGTGCTGATCAGCAGGTCGAGCACCTTGTGGTAGATCTCGGTCGGCGGATGTTCGCCTCCCTCGAGCCAGCGGCGAGCCTGCGCGACCGGTACCTCGAGGGCCTCTGCCAGGCGCGCTTCGCCTCCCATCGCGGTTGCCGCGCGCCGCAACGCTTCGGTGTAGACCGTGGCCTTTCCCATGTCGAAACAGCCCGCAAGCCTTGCGCCCGCGTAGCCGTTCCGGCTAATGAACGGAGACGGCCGGCCTTTGCCAGACGACGCATGCCTTGCGGCGCACGCGCACGACGGCGCCCGCATCGCCGCCGCACTGCGCCCAGCGGGATTCGTCATAGTAGGCCTCGTGCGGCGATATCTGCCGCCATGCCCAGCGCGCGAGCGAGCCCGAGAGCTTGCGCGGTCCCCAGGCGCTCTCGAAGAGGTCGCCGTCGACCACCACCAGGAACTCGACGTCCGCGCGGTGCAGGTGCTCGTACCTGCGTAGACGCTCGAGCGTCGACGCATCGGCAAAGGCGAGCAGTTCGTACTGCGCCGGCGTCAGCCGAGGTTCATCCGGGCAATGATCCATCGACCATACCGAGCGGATCTCGAGGCAGCTCACCAGTACCAGCGAAACGAACGCCGTGATGTCCGCCGGTGCCGATTGCAGCGGCGTCTCTACAGTGGGGAAAGGCATCGAGCATTCTCAGGCCGCTGGCGCGCGAAGCGACTGCTGATGGATAGGCCACGTGGCCTAGCAAGGCTCTTCTCTAGTAGCGCTGGCCCTTGATCGTCCAGGGGATGGTCGGGACGCTTTCGCCTTCGTGGCCGGCGCGCGGCGGCGCGTCCTTGCGCGGCCGGCCGCGCCGGAACGTGATCGCGAAGATCTTGAGCGGCGGCACCTCGGGCGGTGCCTCGAGAAAGCGGCAGTCGGACTCGGTCGGCACGGAAAGCAATGCGCCCACGCGCTTGCCGGCCACAAAAACGCTATAGCGCAGCATGTGCGTCGCGCCCGGCGCTGGCTGCGCCACGATGTCGTACTTGCCGAGCTTGTACTGCTTAAACACGCGGGGCGCCGTTCGTGCGCTTGCCCCAGATGGCCCAGTATTGCTCGCCGCGCTTCTCGACCTTGAAGTGCACGACGGTCTGCGGATCGACGCCGTGCACGCTGCGCGCCTTCTCTTCCGGCATATGGCCCGCGAGCCTTTCGCCGAACACCAGCAGGCCTTCGGCGGCCGCGCCCGCCATGACCAGCCGGCAGTGCTTGAGGCGCTCCTGCCCGGGCGCGCTGTCTGACCAGGGATGCGAGCCGTCGACATTCGGCGCCCACAGCAGGCAGCCGCAGCCGCCGTCTCGCGACTTCACCGCGTCGGCCCACAGGCCCATGACCACCACGCCGTCGGATTTGCGTACGCCGCCCCAGCTGGTGCGCGCGTTCTCCAGATACACCCCGCGCGCCTCGAACGCCGCGCTGCGCGAGACGAGCCGCTGCGCTTTGCCTTTCTTCGCGGGAACGGCGTGGCGCCGCTTCGGGCAGTTGGCGAGCGCCGCTTCGCAAAGCGCGGCGACTTGCTGCTCGCCGAGGCCCAGAGCGTTGGTCCTGAGCTGCTCGATCTCCTCGCGCTCGAGCTTCGCGACGCGTTCCATCGTCCACTCGGCGGCGCGGCTCCTGAACTGTCGTATCGCGGTGTCGTTGATCGCCATGGGTGAGTTCCTCAGCCGGGAAGCCGAAGCAGGGGGGACGGAAAACCGGCGCACGGCCTTCGAACGCAGCGCTTCGTCAGCCTTTATACACCGTTGAGCGATCTCGAAGTGAGATATTTGGGCTAAAGGCCTCATACTGGTCGATGGCTAAAGAAGCGTTACTCACGATGGATGGCGTAGTCGAAGAAGTCCTGCGCAATACCCAGTTCCGCGTATCGATGGCGAACGGCGCGAGCGTGCTCGCTTACGCCTGCGCGCGCTTGCGGCAGAACCGCATCCGCATCATCGCCGGCGACAAGGTCACGCTGGAAATTTCGCCGTACGACCTGACGCGCGGGCGGATCAACTTCCGTCACAAGGACGAGCGGCCGATGGCGACGGCGCCGCGGCGCTTTCCCTTCAAGCGAAAGTAGCTCCGCGCCTCGAAAGTAGCTCCGCGCCTCAATCGACCTCGCGCACGACGACGTGCTTCTGGGGGATCCAAGTCGCCCAGTATTCGTCGTCGCGCTTCTCGACCTGCAGCTTGAGAACGGTTTGCGCGTCGACCCGGTCGGTCTTGGCGCCGTAGATCAGCAGGCCTTCCGCGGCGCCGCGCTCGAGCGCCATGCGGCAATGCTCGAGGCGTTCCTGTCCGCCGGGCGAATCCGACCAGGGCCGCGAGCCGGCGACGTTCGGTCCCCAGAGCAGGCAGGCTTTGCCAACAGCCGCCGGCTGCACCTCGTCGACGCGCAGGGTCAGTACCACCGCGCCGTCGGTGCGCACGCCGCCGCGGCTCCAGGTGCGGTTGCGCGGGCTGACGCCGTGCATCTCGAAGGCCTTGGTGCGCGTCACCAGCCCGTGTGCCGGCAGGCCGCGCTTGTCGCGGCGCACGGGCGCGTGGCCGCGCGGGCGCGCGCCGAGGATCTCGTTGCACAGGGCGGCAACTTCAGTCTCTTTCAGCCGCTCGGCGTTGATCAGCAGCGCCCGCAGCTCGGCGGTGCTCAGCTTGTCGATGCGCTCCCTGCTCCACTGCGAGATCCGGCCGCGTGGCAGGATGCGTAGGTTCTCTTTCATGGTCACTCCTCGTGAAACAAAAAAGCCCGGGAGTCCCGGGCTTTTAGTCAGTGCACCGGCGGTTAAGCCAGCCTGAGGTTGGCAGCGCGAAGGCCCTTAGGGCTCTCCTCGATGTCGAACACCACCTTGTCATTCTCCTTCAGCGACTTGAAGCCTCCGGCCTGGATCGCCGAGAAGTGGACGAACACGTCCTTGCCGCCGTCGTCGGGGGTGATGTAGCCGAAGCCTTTGGCGTCGTTGAACCACTTGACCGTACCTTTGCTCATGTCTGTTCCTTTGATGTGATGAAAAGTCGGGCGCAACTGCCGCCCATGCGAGGATCAAGTAGAGAACGAACAGTGAGGAGGTACGAACTGCTACGACCCGACCGGCCACGTCGCCGCCTGAAATCCTACTGTAACACCGCATAGCCAAACGCCGGCACGAAGGCGAGAGCCCACCACACGAACAGGCCGCCGACGGCGTTGAAGCGCTCGCCGAAGGTCACGAACGAGTGAACGGAGACTCCAAGCAGGACCGCGGACAAAAACGCGAGCAGCGCCCCGACGGGCACGCACAACATCGTCGTGACGATCGCCGCCATCACCGCCATCTGACGAATGGAACGCAACCTGTCCTGCATCTCGCGGCAGCTCCGATCTGAGTGGGGAAACAGACGAAGCAGGAAGAGGGAAAACCGGCCATCGATTCGGCGTTCGAGCGCTGCGCTTCGCCAAACCCTTATACACCCTAAATGCCTTGACTGCGCGTAGGGGCGTCCGTATGGTTCGCCGGCGATCCTGCGTGGCCGAAAACTCGTCATCACTATTTCTTGGAGGTACTGCATGAATATCGTCATGTGGATTCTGGCCGGAGGCGCCCTCGGCTGGGCGGGCTTCAGGCTGCTGGGTATCAATCAGCGGCGCGGCACCCTCGTGTCGATCGTCATCGGCGCGCTGGGCGGCCTGATCGGCGGCCAGATGCTGTCGCCGATGATGAGCAGCTCACCGATTGTGTCGGGGGACTTCAACGTTCAGGCGCTGTTCATCGCCGCCGTCAGCGCGAGCGCGTGCCTCGCCATCGGCAACATGATCGAACAGCGCTTCGGCGTCTGATCGCCATGGCCGAGTCCTCAAGCGCGTTCTTTCAAAAGCTGCGGCCAAAATTCCTCGACTGGGAACCGCCTACCGAAGAAGAAAAGGCGCTGGAAGTGAAAGCTCGCAGAGATGCGAAGGCGGCCGAGCTGCAAAAGGTCACCGCCCTGGCGCAGGCGAGAGAGGCAGAACGCGCCGCCCTCAGGAAGCGGCGCAGCGAAGCGAAAGCCCGCGCAAAAAAAATGGCGCGCGGCTGACCGGCGGCTAGCCGGCGTTCACTGGTCCTCGGCCGGCGTCGTGACGACGATGAATGTCAGGTCCGTCAATCCGTTGTTGCGGATCGAGTGCGACACGCCGGGCGGAATGAAGATCACGTCGTGCCGGCGCACGATGGTCGTCTTGCCCTCGATCTGCATCGCGCCCTCGCCTTCGAGCACGTGGTAGATCTGCTCCTGCAGCTCGTGGCGGTGCGTCTCCACGTAGGCCATGGGCTGGTAGGTGGAGATGCGGTAGTCGACCAGGCGCGATCCTGCGGTTTCCGGGCGCACCAGCGGCTTGGACAAGGCGCCGCCGAAATGCCCCGGGTACTGCTGCCAGGGCGTCTCGACGACGTTGCGGATCGAGGCGGCCTGCTTCTTATCGGACATGCTTGCTGCCGAAAATCGGCTCCACGTGCGGAATCGGCGGCAGCGCCCACGCGCCGGTGCCGGGCGGCCGGATGTTCGCATCGACGTGGACATCGATCAGGCAGGGTTTGCCCAGCTTGACCGCGTGCTCCAGCGCGCCTTTGAAATCCTGCGACTTGGTGACGGTCATGCCCTCCACACCCGCGGCGCGCGCCCAGGCCGCGAAATCCGGGTTGTAGGGCTTGCGCTCGGGCCCCTGGTAGAACGCCGTGCCGTGCTCGCGGCCGCCGAAGTAGGCGTACTGCAGGTCGCGGATCGCGGCCCAGGCGAAGTTGTTCCACACCACCCACACCGCCGGGATGTCGTATTCGACCGCGGTGCACAGCACGTGCGACACCATGGTGAAACCGCCGTCGCCGCAGATCGAGACACAGGGACGTTCCGGTGCGGCGAGCTTCGCGCCGAGAATCGCGCTCGGCCCGAAGCCCATGCCCGAATAGCCCCAGGTGTTGAGCATGGTCTGCGGCTGGCGCGCTTCCTAGAACTGCATGAACCAGTTGTGGTGGATGCCGGAATCGAGCGAGATGATCGCGTCGTCGGGCAGGACGCTGCGGCAGTCGGCCACGATGCGCTCGGGCCGGATGGGCGAGGCATGGATCTCGAAGTTGGGGCGGATGTATTTCTCCCACTCGGCGCGCCACGCGGCGATTTCGCCATGCCACGCGTCCAACGATGG
>VBCP01000117.1:30974-32644 GCA_005888925.1 Betaproteobacteria bacterium
GTTCCACGAGTAGCCCGGCATCCACGACGACGCCGAGCGATCGTCGAAGCGCGCGCCGATGGCGATCACGAGATCGGTGTGCCGGCCCGCCTGATTGGCGGGATAAGCGCCGTTGCGGCCGATGAAGCCGAGCGACAGCGCATCGCGCATGTCGAGGCAGCCCATGCCGTTCGGCGAGCTGATCACGGGAATGCGGTACTTGGTCGCAAACTCCGTGAGCTCCTTGCCAGCCTCGGACAGCGTCGCGCCGTGGCCGATGAAGAGCACGGGCCGGCGCGACTGCGTCAGAAGTTCAATGACTCTTTGAACATCTTCGGGCGACGCGCCGCTACGTCGCTTATCGAAGCCGTCCCAGGCCTGCTCGAGCTCGACCTCTGCTTCTTCCTGGAACAGGTTGTACGGCACGTCGAGATTGACGGGCCCCGGCCGGCCGCTGGTCGCCGTCGTAATGGCCTGCCGCAAGGCGAGCGGCAGCATGTCGACACGCGTGGGCTGGAAGCTTCGCTTCACCACCGGGCGCACCACATTGGGGAAGTCGGCCTGGTTGTGTCGGTTCAGCTCCTGGAACGGGCCGCGGTTGAATTGCGAGGTCGGCACGTTGGCGGTGATCGCGAGAAGTGCGGAGGAGTCAGTCTGCGCCACGGCGAGCGCCATGATGAGGTTCGCCGAGCCAGGGCCGGTGGACGTGAGCGTGGCCACCGGCTTGTGCTTGACGCGGAAGTAGCCGTCGGCCATGTGCCCGGCGGTCTGCTCGTGGCGCGGCGAGATGAGCCGCACCTTGTCGCGCACCTCGTAGAGCGGATCGAGCAGGCCGACGTTGCCGTGGCCGCAGATGCCGAAGACGTACGGGATCTTCTCCTTGACCAGGAATTCGGCGATCAGCTCGCCGCCTTTCTTCGTGGCGCGCTTGCTCTCGCTACCGGTCGCGCCGAGCACGCCTTTTTCAGCCGGTTTGTTCATGCCACTCTCCTTTGCAGCCAAGTATAGGTAAAGTCCGGCGTGGAGGAGGACTGCACCGATGCTCGATTCGATGTTCCGCGCAGCACTTGTGCTCGCGTGCGCGCTGCTTTGGCTCCATGGCCCCGCCTGTGCGCAGGCCTATCCGAGCCGCACCGTCCGCATCGTCATCCCTTTCCCGCCGGGCGGCACCTCGGACATCCTTGCCCGCACCCTCGCGCAGAAGCTCACCGACGAATGGGGCCAGCAGGTGATCGCCGAGAACCGGCCGGGTGCAGCGGGCAATGTCGCGTCCGAGCACGTGGCCAAATCGAAGCCCGACGGCTACACGCTGCTGATCAACACGGTCGGCACGCACGCCATCAACCCGGCGATCTATCCCAATCTGCCCTTCGATCCGGTCAAGGACTTCACGCTCATCACCAACCTGGTGAATCTGCCGAGTCTGCTCATCGTCCACCCGTCGGTAGCGGCGACGAATGCGCAAGAGCTGATCGCGCTCGCGAAACAGCGCCCTGGAGCGCTGCAATACAGCTCCGCCGGCAGCGGCTCGCAGCCGCACCTCACCGCGGAGATGTTCAAGACGATGGCCGGCGTCGATGTGCTGCACGTGCCCTACAAAGGCGCGGGACCGCAGCTCCTCGCCATCATCAGCGGTGAAGTCACGCTGACCTTCGCCACCGCACCCGCCGCGGTGCCGCTCGTCAAGAACA
>VBCP01000118.1:0-458 GCA_005888925.1 Betaproteobacteria bacterium
TGACCGGACAGTTCGTGCGCCTGGTGCTGCCCGGGGATAACCCGGATGTAGCCAGTCTCGTGCTGGAACATGAGGGCGGCGCGCTCTCGACGCTGAATGCGAGCTATGCCTCGGCGTCCGAGTATTACCTGATGAATATCTACGGCAAGGAGGCCACCGCCTACTACGACATGCACGGCGGCCTGCGCGTCCTGCGCCGCGGCGCTACCAAGGCGGATGCGGTGGCCTGCGCGCAGAACGACCCGATCGTCGAGGAGCTGGAGGAATTCGCGCGCGCGGTGCGCGGCGAGGTCGAGCCGGAGATGGACGGCGAGAAGAGCGCCGCTTCGCTCGCGGTGATCCTCGCCGGCATCAAATCGGCGAAGGAAGGGCGGCGGGTGGAAGTGAGGGAGCTGCTCACGTGAGGTGGCTCGTCCTCCTGATGATGGCCACAGCCCAGGCGCAGGAGTATCCGCAGC
>VBCP01000118.1:490-787 GCA_005888925.1 Betaproteobacteria bacterium
GAAGCAGCTTGGGCAGCGCGTGCTGGTCGTGAACCGCCCCGGCGCCGGTGGCGCGATTGGCTACAAGCACGTCGCCACCCAGAGATCCGACGGCTATACGCTGGTGTGGAACTCGAATTCCATCTCGACGACGTTTCACAGCGGCCAGCTGCCGTTCGACTACCAGTCCTTTGACGCCGTGGCGCGCGTGCTGGTCGAGTCGCCGGTCGTGGCGGTGCGCGCTGATGCGAAGTGGAAGACGTTGAATGATTTGATCGCAGAGGCAAAGGCCCGCCCGAAAGCGATAAGCGTGGGCCA
>VBCP01000573.1 GCA_005888925.1 Betaproteobacteria bacterium
GCGCCGCCGCCGCGCCAGGAGCAGCTGCTCGAAGAAATCCGCGATTTGCTGAAACGCAAATAATTCCGGACGACGTCCGGAATTATTGTTTCTTGAAGTCGCCGACCATCACCAGGCTGAGCTTTGCCGGGTCGAGGTACTTGCGCAGCGCCTCGTTCACCTGCGCCGGGGTGAGCGCGGCGATCTTGGATTCGAGCTCGATGTCCCAGGCGAAGGTGCGCTTGAGGAAGAGGTAGGAGCCGATGCGGCCGGCGAGCGCGCGGTCCTGCGTGCGCGCGAGGCGGCGCGCCTCGAGGATGCCTTTCTTGCCCGCCTCGAGCTCGCCGGCGCTGAAGCCGTCCTTCACCGCGCGCGCCAGCTCCTCGCGGATCGCCTGCTCGACGCGCGCGCGGTTCTGCGGGGCGAAGATCGCGGAGACGCGGAAGCTCGCCGTCTCGTCGAACGGGCTCGCGCTGAAGCTCGTGCCGGTGCTGTAGGACAGGCCTTCCTTCTCGCGCACGCGCGTCCAGATGCGCGAGGTCGAGGCGCCGCCGAGCAGATAGTTGCCCAGCAGCAGCGCGGCGAAGTCCGGATGGTCGTCGCGCATTTTCACGTTCTCGCCGCCGCGCAGCACCGCGTTCGCCTTGTCGGGGGTGACGAACTCGTCTTCGATCGCCGGACGCTCGAAGTACTGCCCGGGCACGCGCTTGAAGGGGTAGGGCGTACGCCAGGCGCCGAACAGCTCGCCGACGGCGCGCGACAGCGCCTCGGGGTCGAACTCGCCGACCGCGGCGAAGTCGGCGCCGGTGGCGCCCATCAGCTCGCCGTAGCAGCTTTGCGCGTCCTTGAGCGTCGTCTTGCGGATCCACTCGAGCCGCTCCGGGATGGTCGGCGTGTAATTGCGGTGCCCGCGCGGATAGGGCTCGAGATGGCGCGAGAGGCGCACCTCGGCGTTGGCGCCCGGGTCGGAGAGCTGCGCCTGCGTGCTGGTGAGCGCGGCGCGCTTCAGCTCCTCGAACTCGGCCGGCGGGAACGACGGCTCGCGCAGCGCCTCGGCGGCGAGCCGCAGCGCCGGGATCAGGTTCTCGCCGCGCGCCTCGAGGCTCAAGCCGTCGCCGCTCGCCGAGACGCGCGCGTTCAGCTTCTCGAACGCCTCCTTCAGCTCGGCGCGGCTCCTCTTCTTCGTGCCGCGCGTCAGCATCTGGCCGGCGAATTCGCAGGCCACCTCGCGGTTCATCAGCGTCTTCTCGTCGCCCCAGTGCAGCGTCAGCGTGGCGACGGCGCGCCCGCCGCGCGTCTGCTTCGGCAGCAGCGCCGCCTGGATGCCGTTGGCGAGCGTGCGGCGCTGGATGCGCGACTCGATGTTCTTCGGCGACGGATCGAAGGCCTCGCCCAGGCGCACGTTGTCGCCGCCGCGGTAGTTCTCCACCAGCCGCTCGACGTCCGGCGTCGGCGGAATCTCGGCGCGCTCGGGCTTTTCCGTCGGCACGAACGTGCCGAGCACGCGGTTCGCGGGCTTGAGGTAGTGCTCGGCGGCGCGCTGCACGTCGGCCAGCGTCACCTTGCGCAGCTGGTCGCGGTACAGGAAAAACAGGCGCCAGTCGCCGATCGCGGCGTTCTCCGAGAGCGCGCTCACCAGCTGGCCGCTGTCGAGCTGCGCGCGCTCGATGTCGTTCAGCAGGTGCATGCGGGCGCGCTCGACTTCCTCGGCGGTGATCTTCTGCTTCGCCACGCCTTCCACCACCGCGAGCAACGCCGTGCGCGCTTTGCCGAGATCGCCATCCTTCGCGAGCTGCGCGCCGAAATACATGTAGCCGGGGTCGTGCAGCTGCCGCTCGGCGCCCCAGCTATTGCTCGCGAGACCCTTCTGCACCAGCGCGCGGTGCAGTCGCCCGGCCGGGGTGTCGCCGAGGATCTGCACCAGGATGTCGATCGCGGGATATTCGGGATGGCTGCCGGCGACGACGCGGTAGAGCGCCGTGACGAGCGGGCTGTCGCCGATGCGCGCGAGCGTCACCGTGCGCTCGCCGTCCTGCGTCGGCTCCTCGGTGTAGAAGGCCGGCAGCACGCGCGTCGGTTTCGCAAGCGGCGCGAAATGCTTCATCACCAGCTCGAGCGCGCGCGGTTCCTCGAAGCGCCCGGCGATCAGCAGCACCGCGTTGTCGGGCTGGTACCAGGTGCGATAGAACGCCTGCAGCTTGTCGATCGGCACGCGCTCGATGTCGGCGCGCTGGCCGATGGTCGGGTTGCCGTAGTTGTGCCACGGATAGGCGAGCTGCTGCATGCGCTGGAACAGCACCGAGCCCGGATTGTTCTCGCCCATCTCGAACTCGTTCCTCACCACCGTCATCTCGCTGTCGAGGTCCTCGCGCGAGACGCGCGAGTTGAGCATGCGGTCGGCCTCCATGGCGAGCGCCCATTCCAGATTTTCCGCGGTCGACGAGAAGGTCTCGAAATAATTGGTGCGGTCGTTGGAGGTGGTGCCGTTCCAGCGCCCGCCGCGGCGCGTCAGCTCGCCCTTGATGTCGGGAAAGTTCTTCGAGCCCCTGAAGAGCATGTGCTCGAGGAGGTGCGCCATGCCCTTCTCGCCGTAGCCCTCGTGGCGCGAGCCGACCAGGTACACGATGTGCACCGTCACCGTGTCGGCGCCCGGGTCCGGGATGGTGAGCAGCTTCAGGCCGTTGGCCAGCCGGTATTCGGTGACCCCCTCGATCGACACCACCGGCCGCGGCAGTTCGGCCGCCAGCGCGGCGAGCAGCCAAAAGAGCAACAGCGTGCCCGCAGTAATAACTTCGGCGAAGCGTTTCACAGTATCCAGTGGAAGAAGTGCAGCGCGGCGAGGCCGGCGAGGATCGTAGCGAAGGTCAGGCGCCAGCGCCAGGCCACAGCGATTGCGACAGCGCCGGCGAGCAGGCGTTCATTGCCGGATGAAATAGCGAGCTCGCCGCCCGCGACGAGGAGCTCGGGCGCCCAGATCGCCGTCAGCACCGCCGCGGGCACATAGCGCAGCGCCCGGCGCAGCAGCGGCGGCGTCTCGACGTGCGGCGGCAGCAGCAGGAAGGAGGCGCGTAGCGCATAGGTGACCAGCGCCATCCCCGCCAGGGTGACCCAGATGCTCAGCGCCAGCTCCTTTCGAACGCGAGGCCAGCGCCGATGCCGGCCAGCGCGGCGAGCGGGATCGACAGCTTGAAGGGCAGCGCATGCGCGGCCACCACGCTGACCGCGGCGACGACGGCCGCGGCGATCATCGCCCGGTCGCGCAACAGCGGCACCGTCATGGCGATGAAGGCGAGCGGCGCGGCGAATTCCAGCCGCCACGAGGCCGGCACGCCGGCGCCGATGAGGATCCCCGCGGCGACCGCAAGCTGCCACGCGAGCCATACCGCCAGCGCGGCGCCGAGAAAGAAGTCGCGCCCGCCCGGCGCGTCGGGTGTCTCCGCGTAGCGCATCAGCGTCAGGCCGTAGACGTTGTCGGCCTGGAGATAAGCAATCAGCAGCCGCCAGCCGAGCGGCTCGCGGCCGAAATGCAGCCGCAGCGACGCGCTGTACATCATGAACCGCAGGTTGATGAACACCGTGGTCAAGATGACCAGCAGCGCGGGGGTGCCGGAAGCGAGCAGCTGCGCCGCGGCGACCATCGAGGCGCCGGCGAACACGACGAGCGACATCAGCATCGCCACGAGCGGCGCGATGCCGCTCGCCACCATGGCGACGCCGGTGATGACGCCGAAGGCGACGATGCCGGCGAGCACGGGCAGTGCTGCCCGCGCGCCGGCTACGAGATCATTTCGCGCTGCGGTGCTCGCGGATGCAGGCCTTCAGCTCTTCGCCGCGCTTGTCCTTGCAGTCTTCGCGGATCTTCTCGCGCCGCGCCAGGCGCTCCTTGCCAAGCGCCTCGCACTTGGCCGCGTCCTTCGACTCCGCGCACATCTGCTTCACCATGCAATCCTGGTGCTCGGCGCCAATCTTGCCTTCGCAGGCGGCGCGCGCATCGCGGTGCGCGCCTTTCGCCTTCGCTGCGCGCTCTTCGCAGGCCTTGGGGTCCTTCTGCTGCGCGCACATCGACTTCACCAGGCAGTCGCGCCGCTCGGCGCCCTGCTTGCCCTCGCAGGCCTTTTCGGCCTGCGCGTGCGTCGCCTTCATCTTCGCCACGCGCTCCTCGCAGGCCTTCGGGTCCCTGGCCTTCGAGCAATCGATGTGGCGCTCTTGCGCATGGACGCTGGTCGCGAAGAGCGTCGCGAGCAGCAAGATCGAAGCTTTCATGGGCTCTCCTTCGGGGATGGTCGACCCAAGAACGCGCAAGCCCGGCGCGTGGCTGACGCCGGGGTTGTAACGGTTTGTTTCAGCCGAGCTGCTTCAGCATCGTGGCGCCGTCGGAGACCTCGAACTTGCCTGGGCCCTCGACGTTGAGCTGCTTGACCACGCCGTTGTCGACCAGCATCGAGAAGCGGTTCATGCGCGTGCCCATGCCGCGCGCGTTGAGGTCGAGGTCCAGGCCGAGGGCCTTGGTCCACTGCGCGCTGCCGTCGCCGAGGAAGCGGATCTTGCCGAGCGCCTTCTGGTCGCGGCCCCAGTGCGCCATGACGAACGCATCGTTGGTCGCCACGCACCACACCTCGCTCACGCCTTTCTTCTTCAGCTGGTCGATGTTCTGCACGTAGCTCGGCACGTGCTTCGCCGAGCAGGTCGGCGTGTACGCGCCGGGCAGCCCGAAGATGGCGATCTTCTTGCCCTTGGCGGCGTCGGCGACGTTGACTTCCTTCGGCGCCATCGCGCACTGCGTCGCCGAGTCGAACTCGGTGGATTCCATGAGCTTGCCGTCGGGAAGGCGGTCGCCGACTTTGATGGTCATTGCCGAATCTCCTGTGAAGGTCCTGTGGGGGTCGCGAAAAGGGGAGGGCAGATAATACCCAAATGAGCAAGCCGCCCGCCATCGCTCGAGAGCGCGTGCTCGAAGGCGAAGTGCTCGGGCCGGAAAGCGAGGCGGAGCGCGAGCTGCGCGAGCGGCTGAACTTCCTGGCGTGGCTGCTCGACAGCTCGATCCCGATTCCCGGCACGCGCTTCACCATCGGCCTGGATGCCCTGATCGGGCTCCTTCCTTTCATCGGCGACCTGGTCGGCGTGGCGGCGTCGAGCTACATCCTCGCCGAGGCGAACCGCATGGGCGTGGGAAGAGCGATCCTCGCGCGCATGGCGTTCAATGTCGCGCTCGAGGGGGTGATCGGCATCGTGCCGATCTTCGGCGACATTTTCGACGCGGCGTGGAAGGCGAACGTCAAGAACGTGCAGCTCCTCAACGCCTGGGCCGAGCGGCCGCATCAAACACAGCGCGCGAGCCGTTTATTCCTCGGCGTGCTGACGCTCGCGCTCATTGCATTTTTCGTCGCCTGCGGCTTCCTCACCTATCTATTGGTGCGCTGGGCGCTCGGATAAGATGCACAGCTAGGATGCAGGCGATGATCGTCTGGCTGCGCCCGCTCGCGATGCTTCTCGCGCTCGCCGCGCTCTTGATGCTCGCGCTGTCCGGCCCGGGCGTGCGCTTCGATGTCTGGTCGTACCGCACTGGACTCACGGTATTTCGCTGGACCGCCTATGTGGCCATCGCGGCGGCGCTCGTTGCTGCGATCGCGCTCGCGATTCCGAAAGTACGTGCGCGCGGGCTCGTGCTGCCGATGGTCGCGCTGCTCGTCGGCCTCGCGGTGCTCTACGTGCCGCTGCGCTTCCTCCAGAGCGCGCGCGCCGTGCCGCCGATCAACGACATCACCACCGACACCGACAATCCGCCGCGCTACATGACCGCGGCGCGCGCCTATCCGGGCGCCGAGTTCGCTCGCCAGCAGCGCGCGGCTTATCCGGATATCGCACCGATGCTCCTTGCCGTGCCGCCGCGCGACGCCTTCGCCAAGGCAGTCGCCGCGGCCGAGGCGATGGGCTGGGAAGTGGTCGGGCGCGACGCCGCCGCCGGCACCATCGAGGCGGTCGACACCACGAAGTGGTTCGGCTTCAAGGATGACATCGCGGTGCGCGTCACGCCCACACTGGAGGGTGGCAGTCGCATCGACATTCGCTCGAAGTCCCGCGTCGGCCGCAGCGACATCGGCACTAATGCACGGCGCATCCGGGCGTACGCAGAGCGGCTTAAATGATTTAGGCGTAACCTTGCGGCGTCGCCAACACCCGCAAAGGGGACGACCATGAAAATAATCGCATTGCTCGCCGCGCTCGCGCTCGCGGCGCCGGTCTGGGCGCAGCCGGCGAAGGAGCCGGCGAAGCCGGCAGCTCAGGAACCGCCGAAGGCCGAAGCGAAACCCGAGGCGCCGAAACCGGTGGCCAAGAAAGCAAATCCCCGGCGGCAGGAGGACGCGAGGCACTGCCTCGAGAAGTCCACCAACACCGAGATCATCAAGTGCGCAGAAGCGTATCTTTAGACGGCGGCGCGAGCTTCGGCAGGCCGTCGGGCGATCGCGGCCCGGCGCCCGAGAGGTCCATCGGCACGTAGAAGTCGGCTTTCCCGCGCCGCACGAGCAGGGCGAGGCTGCCGCCCGGCTGCGCGGCGACCAGGCGCGTGAAGTCCTCGATGTTGCGCAGCCGCTGCTGGTTCACCGCATAGACGATGTCCCCCACGCGCAGCCCCGCGCGCTCGGCGAGACTGCCCGCCTTGACCACCGCCAGCCCGTAGGCGAGCCCGACCGAGCGCAGCGCCGAAGCCGGCACCTCGCGCAGGCTCAAGCCCAACGCCTCCGGGCTCTCGATCGTGACCTGCCGCAGCTGACTTTCCGGCGCATCGCATGCGGCGAGCGCGAGCAGCGCGGCAATGAGTATCCGTTTCATCCGAGCTCCACCGGGACGTAGAGCGAGACCTCGCCGCGGCGCACCAGCAGCGCGACCATGTCGCCCTTCCGCCGAGCGCCGATCAGCTTCTCGAATTCCTGCTTGCTCGCGAAACGGCTCTGGTTCACGCCGACGATGACGTCGCCGGGGAGGATGGTGCTGCCGGGCCCGGAGCGCTGCGCGACGTCGACCACCACCAGCCCGTAGTCCACGCCGAGCGTCTTGCGCTCGGCCGGCATGAGCTCGCGCACCGCCATGCCAAGGCGCGCGTCCTCCTGCTTCGCCGGCGCCTGGCGCGCCGCCACCGCGGGCTCCGGCGCGATCTCGCCGACGCGCAGCTCGAGCGTCTGCCGCTTGCCGTCCCGCCAGATCGCCAGGTGGGCGAGGCTGCCGGGCTTGGTCGCGGCGACCAGGCGCGGCAGCTCGTTCGGCTCGTCGATCCGCTCGCCGTTCCATTCGAGCACCACGTCGCCGACGCGCACGCCGCCCTTGTCGGCGGGGCTGCCCTTCTCGACATTGATGATGACCGCGCCGGTGGCTTCGTCCAACTTGAACGAGCGCGCGAGCTCCTTGGTCACCGGCTGGATGGCGATGCCGATGCGCCCGCGCGTCACCTTGCCCTGGCTCTTGAGTTGGCGCGAGACGTCGAGCGCCACCTCGATCGGGATGGCGAAGGACACGCCCATGTAGCCGCCGGTGCCGCTGTAGATGAGCGAATTGACGCCGATCACCTCGCCCTGCAGGTTGAGCAGCGGCCCGCCCGAGTTGCCGGGATTCACCGCGACGTCGGTCTGGATGAACGGCACGTACATCTCGTCGGGCAGCGAGCGCCCCTTCGCGCTGACGATGCCGGCGGTGATGGTGTTGGCGAAGCC
>VBCP01000572.1 GCA_005888925.1 Betaproteobacteria bacterium
GGCGGCTCGACGACTTCGATCCTGCTCAACGTGCCGGGCGAGTCGGCATCAGTGGTCACCTGCCTCGACGGCTATGCGATGGCGCGCAAAGGCCGCGCCGGTCCGGCCCTCGGCATCGCTGCGATCGCCTCCTTCGTTGCGGGCACCGTCGGCGTGCTGGGACTCATGCTGGTGGCGCCGCCGCTCGCGCGCTTCGCGCTCGCCTTCAGCGCGCCCGAATACTTCGCCCTGATGGCGTTTGGCCTCTCGATGGTGGTGCTGCTTGCCGGGCGCTCGATGGCCAAGGCGCTGCTCGCGACGCTGGTCGGGCTGTGGATCGCCGGCATCGGCACGGATCTTTTCACCAGCACCTCGCGCTTCACCTTCGACCGCATGGAGCTCCTGTCGGGCATCGATTTCGTGGTCGTCGCGATCGGCATCTTCGCCATCGGCGAGGTGCTCGCCAATATGGAAGCGCGCGAGGAGCCGCAGGTGCTGCCGGTGCCGAAGGGCCTGCGCAACCTGCTGCCGACGATGCAGGACCTGCGCGACTGCCGCTTCGCCTTCGCCCAGGGCTCGGTCATCGGTTTCCTTGTCGGCGTGCTGCCCGGCGCCGGCTCGACCATCGCCTCGTTCATCTCGTACGGCGTCGAGAAGGCGTTCTCGCGCCGCCGCGAGGAGTTCGGCACCGGCGTGATCGAAGGCGTGGCGGCGCCGGAAGGCGCGAACAACTCCGAGACTGGCGGCGCGCTGGTGCCGTTGCTCACGCTCGGCATTCCTGGCTCGGGCACCACCGCGATCCTGCTCGCGGCGCTGGTCCTCTGGGGCTTCAAGCCCGGGCCGCTCTTCATCGCGGAGAACCCCAACCTCTTCTGGGGGCTGGTGGCGAGCATGTACATCGGCAACGTGATGCTGCTCATCCTCAATCTGCCGCTGGTGCCGCTGTTCGCGCAGGTGCTGCGCACGCCGGTCTACGTGCTCTATCCGCTGATCCTCGGCGTCTCGATCGTCGGCATCTACGCCTCGTCCGGCAGCCTCTTCGACCTCATGCTGCTCGCCGCCTTCGGGCTGCTGGGCTATCTCATGCGCAAGCTCGACTATCCGAGCGCGCCGCTGATCCTCGGCCTGGTGCTCGGCGGCGCGATGGAGCGCGCGCTGCGCCAGTCGCTGATGATGTCGGAGGGCAGCCTGTCGATCCTCGTTTCGCGGCCGATCTCGGCGGTGATGCTGTCTTTTGCGCTGGTGATTTTGCTGATCCCGCTTTTCTCCCGTTTCAATTCTTGGCGCCTGCGCGCACTGGAGCAGAAAGACTGATGAAAACTCGGGCGGCATTGATCGTTGTGTTCATCGCGGCTCAGGCGCAGGCTTTCACGCCGACGCGCCCCATTGAAGTGGTGGTGCACACCGGGCCCGGCGGCGGCAGCGACCTCCTCGCGCGCGCGGCCGTGCTGATGATTGAGAAGGAGAAGCTCGCGCCAGTGCGCATGCAGGTGGTGAACAAGACCGGCGGCGGTTCCACCGTAGCGGCCGCCTACCTTTTCGAGAAGAAGGGCGATCCGCACACGATTGGGTTTTTCACCGGCGTCTGGCTGACCAGTCCGATCACCACCGCCGAGGCGAAGGTGACGCTGCGCGATCTGACACCGGTCGCGCGGCTCGTGCTCGAGCCGGCGCTGATCGCGGTGAAGGCCGACGCGCCGTACAAGACGCTCGGGGATTTCGTCGCCACTGCGAAGAAAAGCCCCGGCCAGCTCAAGCAGTCCGGCGGCTCGGTGACGAGCCGCGACAACGTCGTGCGCCAGCTTCTACAAAAGAATAGCGGCGCGCGCTGGGCGTTCATCTCGTTCCCCGGCGGTGGCGAGCGCATCGCCGCGCTCCTCGGCGGTCACGTCAACATGATGGTGATCGAGCCCGCGGAGGCGGGCGAGCACATCCGCGCGGGCAACATGCGCGTGCTCGCGCAGGTGAGCGAAAAGCGCCTCGCAGCTTTCCCGAACGTGCCGACGCTCAAGGAGGCCGGCTTCGACGTGCCTGCGGTGCCGCAGGTGCGCGGCGTCGTGGCACCCCCAGGGATCCCGGCGGAGAACGTCGCCTATTGGGAAGAGCTCTTCCGCAAGCTCACGCGCACCGCGTCGTGGCGCAAATTCCTCGAGGACAACCAGTTCGAGGACGGCTACCAGGACGCCACGGATCTCGCGAAGTTCTACGACGAGTTCACCGGCCAGATGCGCACCATCTTGCAGGAGGCGGGCATCAAGATCGTGCGCTGAACGCCATGCGTGCGCTGCGTATTCACGGGTACGGCGGGCCGGAGGTGATGCGCCTGGAGGAGGTGCCTGCGCCGGGCGCCGGGCCCGCCCAGGTGCTGCTGAAGGTGAGAGCAGCGAGCGTCAATCCGATCGACTGGAAGATGCGCCGCGGCATGCTGGCGAGCATCTTTCCGCCGTCTTTCCCCCGCACGCTCGGCCGCGATTGCTCGGGCGAGGCGAGCGGCGCGCTCATCGCCGGCGTTGCCGATCCGCGCACCGACGGCACGCATGCCGAATATGCCGTGCTGCCCCAAGCCGCAACCGCGCCCGTGCCCCCGGGTCTGGACGCCGCAACCGCGGCGAGCCTGTGCATAGCCGGCCTATCGGCTTGGATCCCGCTTGCCGAGGTCGCGCAGGTTCAGCCCGGCATGCGCGTCCTGATTCATGGGGGCGCCGGCGGCGTCGGCAGCCTGGCGATCCAGATTGCGCGCGAGCTGGGCGCCACGGTGTTCACGACATCGACGCAGGCTGACTATTGCCAGCAACTGGGGGCCGAGCGGGTCATCGACTACCGCATTGAAAATTTTGCCGATGCCGGCCCCTTCGACGTAGTGCTGGATACGCTCGGCGGTGAAACACACGTGCGCTCGCTGCAGGTGCTCAAGCCTGGCGGCGTCCTGGTCGCGCTCTCTGCCGCTCCCATCCCGCCGCACGCAGTGCCCAATGGGGTCAGGGTCGAGAAACCCCACGTGCAGGCGACCCGCGAGCGGCTCGGACGCATCTTCGATTGGGCGGTGACTGGCCGGCTGCGGCCGCAGGTAACGCAGCGGTTCGCGCTCGAAAACGTGCACGAAGCGTACGCAGCCGCCGAAGCGCCGCACGGCAGGGGTAAGATCGTGCTGGAAATTTCCTGAGGAGGAGACGATGGCCACATACCGGTTCACCGTGGACGGCAAGCGCGTTTCGGTGGACGCGCAGCCCGAGATGCCGCTGCTCTACGCGCTGCGCGACGATCTCGGCCTGAACAATCCGCATTTCGGCTGTGGGCTCGCGCAATGCGGCGCCTGCACCGTGCACCTCGACGGCGAGCCGGTGCGCATGCAGGTGGTGAACAAGACCGGCGGCGGTTCCACCGTAGCGGCCGCCTACCTTTTCGAGAAGAAGGGCGATCCGCACACGATTGGGTTTTTCACCGGCGTCTGGCTGACCAGTCCGATCACCACCGCCGAGGCGAAGGTGACGCTGCGCGATCTGACACCGGTCGCGCGGCTCGTGCTCGAGCCGGCGCTGATCGCGGTGAAGGCCGACGCGCCGTACAAGACGCTCGGGGATTTCGTCGCCACTGCGAAGAAAAGCCCCGGCCAGCTCAAGCAGTCCGGCGGCTCGGTGACGAGCCGCGACAACGTCGTGCGCCAGCTTCTACAAAAGAATAGCGGCGCGCGCTGGGCGTTCATCTCGTTCCCCGGCGGCGGCGAGCGCATCGCCGCGCTCCTCGGCGGTCACGTCAACATGATGGTGATCGAGCCCGCGGAGGCGGGCGAGCACATCCGCGCGGGCAACATGCGCGTGCTCGCGCAGGTGAGCGAAAAGCGCCTCGCAGCTTTCCCGAACGTGCCGACGCTCAAGGAGGCCGGCTTCGACGTGCCTGCGGTGCCGCAGGTGCGCGGCGTCGTGGCACCCCCAGGGATCCCGGCGGAGAACGTCGCCTATTGGGAAGAGCTCTTCCGCAAGCTCACGCGCACCGCGTCGTGGCGCAAATTCCTCGAGGACAACCAGTTCGAGGACGGCTACCAGGACGCCACGGATCTCGCGAAGTTCTACGACGAGTTCACCGGCCAGATGCGCAGCATCTTGCAGGAGGCGGGCATCAAGGTCGTGCGCTGAACGCCATGCCTGCGCTGCGTATTCACGGGTACGGCGGGCCGGAGGTGATGCGCCTGGAGGAGGTGCCGGCGCCGGGCGCCGGGCCCGCCCAGGTGCTGCTGAAGGTGAGAGCAGCGAGCGTCAATCCGATCGACTGGAAGATGCGCCGCGGCATGCTGGCGAGCATCTTTCCGCCGTCTTTCCCCCGCACGCTCGGCCGCGATTGCTCGGGCGAGGCGAGCGGCGCGCTCATCGCCGGCGTTGCCGATCCGCGCACCGACGGCACGCATGCCGAATATGCCGTGCTGCCCCAAGCCGCAACCGCGCCCGTGCCCCCGGGTCTGGACGCCGCAACCGCGGCGAGCCTGTGCATAGCCGGCCTATCGGCTTGGATCCCGCTTGCCGAGGTCGCGCAGGTTCAGCCCGGCATGCGCGTCCTGATTCATGGGGGCGCCGGCGGCGTCGGCAGCCTGGCGATCCAGATTGCGCGCGAGCTGGGCGCTACGGTGTTCACGACATCGACGCAGGCTGACTATTGCCAGCAACTGGGGGCCGAGCGGGTCATCGACTACCGCATTGAAAATTTTGCCGATGCCGGCCCCTTCGACGTAGTGCTGGATACGCTCGGCGGTGAAACACACGTGCGCTCGCTGCAGGTGCTCAAGCCTGGCGGCGTCCTGGTCGCGCTCTCTGCCGCTCCCATCCCGCCGCACGCAGTGCCCAATGGGGTCAGGGTCGAGAAACCCCACGTGCAGGCGACCCGCGAGCGGCTCGGACGCATCTTCGATTGGGCGGTGACTGGCCGGCTGCGGCCGCAGGTAACGCAGCGGTTCGCGCTCGAAAACGTGCACGAAGCGTACGCAGCCGCCGAAGCGCCGCACGGCAGGGGTAAGATCGTGCTGGAGATTTCCTGAGGAGGAGACGATGGCCACATACCGGTTCACCGTGGACGGCAAGCGCGTTTCGGTGGACGCGCAGCCCGAGATGCCGCTGCTCTACGCGCTGCGCGACGATCTCGGCCTGAACAATCCGCATTTCGGCTGTGGGCTCGCGCAATGCGGCGCCTGCACCGTGCACCTCGACGGCGAGCCGGTGCGCTCCTGCGTGCTGCCGGTCTCGGCCGCCGCAAACAAGAAGGTGACGACCATCGCGGGTCTCGGCACGCCGGACAAGCCGCATCCGCTGCAGGCGGCTTACGTCGCCGAAGGCGTGCCGCAATGCGGCTACTGCATCAACGGCTGGGTGATGACCGCGGCCGCGGCGCTGAAGAAGAACCCGAAGGCGAGCGACGCGGAGATGCGCGACGCGCTCGCGGGCCTCAAGTGCCGCTGCGGGACGCATGTGGCGATCATGCGCGCCATCAAGCGCGCGCAAAACGAAATGGTCTGAGGAGACAATCATGGACCGTCGTGAATTCCTGAAGACCTCCGGTGCCCTGGTCGTGTCGATTTCGGCGCCGGCGATGGAAGCGCTGGCGCAATCGGGCAAGCCGCCGCTCGTGCCCGGAGAGCTCGATTCCTGGATCGCGGTGCTGCCGAACGGCCGTGTGCAGGCCTTCTTCGGCAAGATGGACATGGGGCAGGGGCTCGACGTCGCCGTTGCCCAGATCGTGGCCGAAGAGCTCGATGTCGGCTTCGACAAGGTCGCCGTGCTGATGGGGGACACCGGATCGTCGTGCAACCAGGGCGGCGCTTCCGGCAGCACCGGCGTATCGAATGGTGCTCGGCTCATGCGACGCGCGGCGGCGGAAGCGCGGCGCGTGCTCGTCGAGCGCGGCAGCGAAAAGCTCGGCACGCCGGCGGCGGACCTGCGCGTGGAAGATGGCGTCGTCTTTGGACCCAAAGGCAAGACGAGCTACGCGGATCTTGTCGGCGGCCGCTACTTCCATCACAAGGTGGAGTGGAACAACAAGGTCGGCAACCCGATGGACATTAAGGTGCCGGCGCAGTCGAAGGCGCCGGCCGACTACAAGGTCGTGGGGAAACCGCTTCCCCGGCGCGACGTGGCGTGGAAGGTCTACGGCACCGACAAGTTCGTCACCGATGTGCGGGTGCCCGGCATGCTGCACGCACGCGTCCTCCGGCCGCCACGCGCGGCATGCAAGGTGAAAAGCGTGGACGAAGGCTCGATCAAGGCCATCCGCGGCGCCCGGGTCATTCGCGAAAAGGACTTCATCGCGGTAGTGGCGCCGAAGGAGTGGGACGCGGTGCGCGCTGCGCAGACGCTCAAGGTGGACTGGGAGCCGATGGACAAACCCTTTCCGCCGATGGACCAGCTGCACCAGTACATCCGCGACGCAAAGGTGGTGAAGCGCGAGGACGAAGTGAAGAAGGGCGACGTCGACGCGGCATTCAAGGGCGCTGGCTTGAAGGTGGTCCAGGCCGAATACGAATGGCCGTTCCAGTCGCACGCCAGCATGGGCCCGGGGTGCGCGGTGGCCGAGATCAAGGACGGCAGCTGCACCGTGTGGACGGGCTCGCAGAAGCCGCACTTCGTGCGCGACGGGGTCGCGCGGCTCCTCGAGCTGCCGCCCGAGAAGGTGCGCGCGATCTGGGTGGCCGGCCCCGGCTCTTATGGGCGCAACGACGCGGGCGATGCGGCGATGGATGCCGCGTTCCTCGCCAAGGCGACCGGCAAGCCGGTTCGCGTGCAGGGCATGCGCGCCGACGGCACGGCGTGGGATCCGAAGGGCCCGGCCTGCGTGCATCGCGCGCGGGCGGCGCTGGACTCGTCCGGAAAAGTGGTGGCGTATGAATTCATCTCCAAAGGCTTCAGCCGCCAGCACATCGCGACGAACGAGTCGAAACCGGCGGACAGCCTCGTCGGCCAATCGCTGGGCGTGCCGCCGAAGCCGACGCAGATCTTTGGCACGCCGTCCGAGTCTTACGGGTTCGAGAACAAGCTGCTCGGCTGG